>JAUVRF010000164.1 GCA_030597775.1 Methanobacteriota archaeon
GTTTCGTCGACAACCACTGGGATGGTCCGGACGATCCTGACCTCGCCCTGTTCCTCATGGATATCGATGCGGCAGAGATCGTCCGCCCCGGTGTGAAGGGATGGGAGATGCTGACCCGGTGAGTGATGACCTGAAGTGTTGGGAGCAACCCTTTTAATCATGGGATTATTAACAACAAGTGTCGCCAGCCGGCGGCAGGGGGAATTTCGATGGCCTTGATAAGCGACAAGGACAAGGATTTCATAACAGAGACGTTCGCCGACAGGCTCCGGTCCGACGTGACCGTCCTGTTCTTCACCCAAGAGCACGAGTGCATGTACTGCCGAGAGACTCGGGGGTTCGCGGAGGAGCTCACGGCCCTCTCGGACAAGCTCCATCTCGAGACCTACGACCTGGTCAACGATGCCGAGGTGGCCGCGACCCACGGCATCGACAAGATCCCCGCCATCAAGCTGATAGGGGAGCAGGACCACGGGGTCCGCTACTTCGGGGTGCCCATGGGATGCGAGTTCACGGTCATCGTCGAGGACATCATCGACGTGTCCTGGGGCACGTCGAACATGGACCCCGAGACCATGGGCAACGTCCTGCCCATCGACAAGAAGACCCACATCCAGGTCTTCGTCTCGCCCACCTGCCCGTACTGCCCCCAGATGGTGAGGGCGGCCCACAAGTTCGCCATCTTGAACCCATCCATCACGGCGGACATGGTGGAGATGACCGAGTTCCCCCATCTTGTCCAGAAGTACGACGTGATGGGCGTGCCCAAGACCATCGTCAACGAGGAGTTCTCGATAGAGGGCGCGTATCCCGAGAAGGCGTTCTCCGAGTACGTCAAGATGGCCTCAGAGGGCAAGTTCGGGAAGCGCTGAGGTCGGACCGACGGTATCATGGAGAGGGGAACGGAACAAGATGACCCAGCAGGTCCCTTGAGGTCCTTGCTGTTCTTAACAGGCCCTTTCGGAAGAGCATGTGCTCTCAAGGAGAAGTGTCCCGGGCGCGGCAACATGGCAACGCCCGGGTGGGGGGTTGGGGGGTTGGGGGGTTGGGTGGTTGAGATCAAGTTATGGTGACCTGCTTGGGACGCATGGGATCGTCCAGCGGGAAGGACAGCTTCAGTAGGCCGTCCTCGAAGGTACCCGTGACCTTCTCACCGTCCACGGAGCAGCACAGGTTGAAGGTGCCCAGGTAGTCGGCATCCTCCTTGTCGGTGCGCATTGCCCGTAGTACGAACCAATCGGTGTACACCTCGACATCGATCGTCTCCTTCTTCGCCAAGGGGATGGGTACCTCCACCTCCAGGGCCTCCTCCTGCTCGTTGTAGTCCATGCTGAATATCTTGACGACCTCGGTCTCCATTTGCATCACCTGGTTCTTCATCATCGATCGGGAATTTGGAAAGGGGGATGACCCGGGTACGGTCACAGCCCGTACCCGGGTGGGGGTTGGGTGGTGGGGGTGGTTGGGGTTTGAACTATCGTCACTCGATGTTGACCTTGGTGGCCTTCTCGTAGGGTTGGCGCAGCCTGAAGTGGGCGGTCAGGAGACCGTTGTCGAACTTGGCCTCCACGTTCTCGTCGTCGATCGGGCAGCAGAATGAATAGGAGCCGTTGTACTCGGTGTCTGGGTTGTCGCTCCTGGGGGCGCGGACCATGAATCCGCCAGGAAGGACCTTGAAATCTATGTCCTCCTTGTGCACTCCAGGCAGCTGGATCTCTACATCGTAACCATCGGTCTCCTCATCGTACTCAGCACATACGGTCGGGTTGATATTGTTCTTCATGATGAGCAACCTCAAAGAAATCTCGCCGCGATCGGCGTATCCTCACCCCCTGCTACGACCCGGATGTTAAAACCACTTCCCCCGAACCTGTACGGTTTGAGGATAATGTGCAATTTCCGAGCCGATCCAAATATGGAGCATGGGATGCAGAACAGAAGGAATATCGGGGCGGCTGGCCCGCAGAATCCTTGAGCTGTTCGAGAAGAGGGAGGGATACGCTCCCTCCGTGGCGACCCCCGGATCGGATCTCGCACCTCGACATCTCTCGCCGGAGGGTGTATCGAGGTCCCTCCCGCTGCGAGGTGCCAATGACCCCGCTTCCTATTGGTCTCACGTACTATATCAATTTTCTAGAGCAGATTTCGAAGGTTCCCCTCCGGAGAGAACCGCAACAGAAGGTTAATTGCCCGGAGATGGCCTTGTTGATGCGCGTGGTTGGACGTGCTGACACCGTGGTCCAATGGACCGCATCCCGCGAGGAGTTGGAGCAGATGCTCCGGGAGGCGGCCAAGAGGCTCGGGGCCCGACTGCCCCGTCGCCTCCTGGTGGCTGTCCGGCCCCTCACGGAGGCCTACTTCCGCACCACCGCCAGGGGCGGGGAGCTCCGGGTGGTCATCAACGATGCCCTTTCCGATGCGCCCATGGATGTGCTGGATGCCCTCTCCGAGGTCATCATCGCACGTGCCTCGGGGGCGGCTCGTCCCCGTATGGTGGGGAAGCCGTTCTGGGACTACGTGGAGACGGAGGAGCTGAGGGAACGCATGCAGGCCAACTACCTGGCCCGCCAGCGGTCCTTCGATCCCGAACCCCAGGGAAGGGCGTCGGACCTTGCCGGGCTGTTCGATGCCGTGAACGAGGCCTACTTCGAGAGCGGCCTCCCCCGCCCTCTACTGGGATGGACCCGACGGCCCATCACATACCGCTGGGGCTGGTACTCCTCCATGGTCCGTCCCCATGGCCTCATCGTCATCAACTGCCTGCTGGACGATCCCAAGGTCCCCCGGTTCGTGCTGGAGGGGACGATGTACCACGAGATGCTCCACATGCAGGTCGACCCCGTCGTTGTCAACGGTCGAAGGGTCGTGCATACGCGCCAGTTCCGGACCCTCGAGCGGAGGTTCGACCGGCACGAGGACCTGAGGCCGGAGTACAGGAAGGTGCTCAGGAGGTACGGTCGCGAGGTCGGTGCCGTCCGAAGGACGCGCGGTCGTCGAGGACGACGTTGACGGCGCGCGCTCATCTCCTTCTGGATAGCCCGATGATGAGCGCCACGGCGAACAGTGCCAGGGCACCCAGGGTGTAGTAGATGTAATAGTTCGAGCCCTCGTCGGACGTCGTGGGCCCGAGCACGTTCACGGACGTGGAGGCGACCTCCCGGGACTCCATCTTCACCACGAAGGTGTACGAACCCTTGCTCTCGGGAACGAAGGACCCAAGCAGCACGCCGTTGCCATCGTGGACGAGTTCCACCTCGTCCGGTAGCACCGTGTTGCCCCGGAGGACGCTCAGGGTGATCCCCATGTCCCGGGGATCCACCGGGGCGCCCCAGAAGGTGCTCACCGTCACCTGCAGGGGGATCTCCCCGTCGATGACGGGATTCACATCGAGCAGGACCTCCACCTCGACGGGGAAGTCGGTGACGCGCCGCATGACTATGTCCTCGTTGATGGGCACGGCCAAGGGAAGGGAGGGGTCCACGGGATAGATCATGCGCCACACGGCGTACAGGTTGTCCTGGAACACGCAGGCGACCACGAAGCCCTCGTTGACCTTGGGACCATCGTTGGGATGCGACACCTCGACCAGGTCACCCAGCTCCTCGCCATCGTACTCCACCATCACGATATCGGAGTCCGCGCCATGGGTGAGGCTGTCGTCGAAGGATGACCAGAGTATGTAGGCATTATCGCCCGCGGTCACCACCTCGGGTTGGACGTTCTCCGAGGTGCTCCCGGAGCGGGTGACCTCCACCATCTTCCCTGGTTGGGTCCCGTGCATGACCCTCGCCCGGATGCCGACCGCCCCGACCTGGCCTGCCGCCGGCCGGGACTCCCAGACTATGAAGGGCTCGCCGGCAAGGGTGTCCATCCTGGGCAGCTTGGCCACCCGGGACGGGTCCGGGGATACCGCTACGGGTCGGGAGGTCCAGCCCGTGCCGTTCCACTCGCGGAAGAGCACGTCCCAGTCCGAGGCTCCGTTGGTGCGGTTGTTGTACTGCCAGGTCATGGCGAGGCGACCCTGGGCCACCACCATGTCCAGCTTGGCGTCCATGTACCCGTCCTCGTCGGGGGATATGGGCACGATGTCGGAGAAGGCGGCCCCGTCGTAGGTGCGCATCACCAGGTCCTCGTCGGTCCCCTCGGCCTTGCCCGGGTCGTTGGTCCGCCAGGCGATGACCAGTCGGTCCTGGAACACCGCGAGCCGCGGCTCCCGGTCCTGGTACTCGTCCTTGGGCGTTACCTCGATTATCGGACCCCAGGTCCCGGTGTCGGGATCGTAGGTCCTCAGCACGATGTCGTGCTCGGTGCCGTTTGTGTAGCTGGGGTCGTCCGAGGCGAATGCGAAGTAGATGAGGTCGTTGAAGCGGATGGCCGTGCCCTCGTGGGAGTAGTGCTCGTGGGCAACTGGGTCCTGGTCCTTGGTGTCCTCCACAGACACCCAATCCTCGCCCTCCTGCCACTCCTGACCATCGAACTCCCTCTGCACCACATGGTACACGAACATGTCCCGAGCGCCCTTGTTCCAGATGACATGGAGCGTCTCCTCGTCCGCGTAGACCGTTGGGAACCGGTCCTCCTCGTAGGAACTGGACACGTTCATGATGGGGAATGGGATCGGACCCTCCGGGGGACCGAAGGGGTCGGCGGGCTCCGGTCCGTCGTCAGCTGAGGAGCCCAGAGGAGGGGTCACCAGGACCATCAGGAGCAGTAGTACAGCAAGGAGGCGGAGGGGACCGCGGCGGACGCCCATGCAAGACGATACGCAAGCACCCTTATATGAAGGTTGTGCGATGGGCGACCACGGGCCAACGGTGCCTGTGTACGAAAGGTTTATTCATCAAAAGGGCGCATTGATGTGCCATGCACTGGCGACCTTGGGCAGGATTGCTGTTGCTCCTAACCCTTGCCAGTGCGACCGTTCTTGTGCCCTCGTCCGTAGCGGTCGACGTGGACAACATGGGGCTTGCCCGAAGCTACGGCCCGTCCTACAGCATACATCCGATCACGGACGTGGACGCCGATCCCGACAGCGACTATGCCCTGATCGCACGGGGCCCGGAGGGGGTCATCGCATGGAACATCGAGACAGGCAAGGCCATTGCCATGACCTCCCTGTCGGCCTCGCCCATCGTAGCCGTAATCATCGTCGAGGACAGAGACCTGGCGGTCACCGAGAACGGCGGGCTCA
>JAUVRF010000580.1 GCA_030597775.1 Methanobacteriota archaeon
GAGACGGGCTGATGGGGACGGATTAGATGCCCATACTTACGGCGAGGCAGGCGATCACCGGGACCCCCAATGACCTGCGAGGGCTTAGGCTTTTACCGATGTGGGTGGTAAATCCGTAGAATCGTGGTGAACCTACACCCCCTGGATAGTGTTATTCGCATGGAAACATTCTTATCACCTGGAAACCTTTCAACCACAACTAGCTTCGTCTAGGTGATGGGATGGGATCTGAGCCTAGGATAGTCCGGCAGCGGATGCTGATACCACTGGTAACGCTCTTCTGGAGGGCCGGTAGGGCCGACAAGGACAAGCTCCAGAAGTCCGACCTGATCAGCTATCGCACGGTTGATCTCGAGCTCGAGGCCCAGTACAAGGACGTCCGAAGGCAGCTCAACGAGTACGACCGCTCCCGTGAACCAGAGGCCAAGGGACGCTGGAACAAGGTCTGTGGGGAGTGCGGGTACGTCAACCACGAGCGACACCGTTTCTGTGAGAGCTGCGGATGCGACCTGGTGGAGGAGGTCCTAGAGGTGGTACACATCTGCCCCAAGTGCAGGACCTCCGTGGCCAAGCACGTCCGCGAGTGCCACGAGTGCGGCGCCGAGTTCTGGTCCCCCATCATCCTGCGTCAGACCCCCAAAAGAGTATGCAGGGGGGCTGAGCAGGTCCAGGACGAGGATCCCAAGTAGGGGAGGTGGCCCAATGACCAAACAGGTTACCCAGGACGAGGCCCGCAGGGCCATCGAGGCGCTTGAGCGGGAGATCGACATGAAGGACCGCCTGATACAGATGAGGGTGGCCCTCGACTACCTGACAGAGTTCATCGACCCTTCCTACAGGGAGGAGTTCATCACGGTGGAGAGGGCAGCGCGTACCGAGGAGGAGATGACCAGGCTCCTGGTGATCGCCCGGCGCCACATCGCCCAGAAGACCCTCATCGAGATCCTGGACATTGACATCTGAAGAGAGAACGGTAATCCGCTGGGGTAGGGAACAAGATGTATCTTACGGAGATAAACCTGGAGAACTTCAAGTCATTCGGCAGGAAGATCCGGATCCCCTTCCAGGAGGGGTTCACCGCCATCACCGGTCCGAATGGCTCGGGGAAGTCCAACATCGCTGACGCCATACTGTTCGTCCTTGGGCCCAAGTCATCCAAGGCCATAAGGGCGGGTAAGCTGACGGACCTGATATTCAACGGGGGCAAGAACAAGCGTCCCGCCAAGAGCTGCCGTGTCTCGCTGGTGTTCGACAACTCGGACAGGGTGCTGCCCATCGACAAGGACAAGGTCACCCTGACCCGGGTGGTCAAGATAAGCCCCTCGAAGTCCGATGCCTACTACAGCTACTTCTACATAAACGGCCGCAGCTCCTCCCTCAACGAGTTCGACCAGCTGCTGGCCCACGCCCGGATATCCGCCGACGGCTACAACTTCGTCCAGCAGGGCGACATCAACCGCGTCGTGGCCATGTCCAACCTGGACCGCCGTCGCATCCTCGACGACATCGCTGGCATCACCCGTTACGACCAGGACATCCAGAGGGCGGAGAAGCAACAGGTGGACGCCGAGACGAACCTCGAGAAGATAGGGATCCTGCTGGACGAGATCAAGAGGAACCTCACGGCCCTCTCCCGGGACCGGAGCAACGCCATAACCTACAGGGAGCTTCAGGACCAGCTCCAGCTGGCCAAGGCCCAGATGGCCCACAAGAAGCGGGAGGAGATCCAGGACCAGATGCGGGGTGTTGCCTC
>JAUVRF010000263.1 GCA_030597775.1 Methanobacteriota archaeon
CACCGTCGGGCCGACGGTTGTCTCCTTCTCGACCGCCTCGGGCTCGAAGGAGACCTTTATGAGCCTGGCCGCCCTCTTGCCCGACATATCGGCCGCCTCCGCCCTTGATAATCCCCTGTGGCCTTATCTTTTTGTTGGCAGACCCAGCGGGAAGGGTAATGTTCAAATGCCAAATCCGCGATACGCCAGCGGGTGGATTCACATGATGGTCATCAGTGAGAAGATAAACGGAATGTTCAAGAAGGTCGGTCGTGCCATCGACGCGCGGGACGTAGCTGCCCTGCAGGAGATCGTCCACGCGAACGTGGCGGCCGGCGCCAACGCGCTGGACATCAACACCGGTCCTGGCCGGGACAACGCCGCAGAGGACATCGTGTGGATGGTAAAGACCGTCCAGGAGGTCACCGACCTGCCGCTGTCCATCGACTCGCCCATGGCCAAAGTGCTCAAGGCCGGTGTGGAGGCATGCGAGAATGCCATCATCATCAACTCGATCCCCGCCGAAGGCGAGAGGATGGCCACCCTCTATCCGATAGCGGCGGACCACGATGCGGACATCATCTGCCTGACGTTCTCGGAGAAGGAGGGCATCAACCTCTCCGCCGATCGCAGGGCAGAGCTGGCGATGCTCCACCTGGCGACCGCCATGGAGTTCGAGATCGAGCCCAACAAACTGATGTTCGACCCCTTGATACTCCCCATCAACTGCGCCCAGGACCAGCCCCAGGAGGTCTTCGCGGCCCTTGAGATGTTCAAGACCCTGGCCTCACCTCCACCGGGATCGACGGTGGGTCTTTCCAATGTCTCGGCCGGTATGAAGCATCGGAAGCTCATGAACCGGACCCTCCTCGCGATGCTGTGCGCCCACGGCCTCACCTCCGCGATCATGGACCCCTTCGACGTGGACCTCATGAACGTCGCGAAGACCGCCGAGATCATGATGAACGAGAAGCTGTACGCCGACGATTACCTGAAGGCGTGAGCGGCTTCATCGCAATAGACTCATCATCATCAATGTTCAGGTAGAGCAGGTTATACTTGTCCAATCCAGCATGCCTGACCTATAGCATCAACCGATCAGAGGAGAGGATCGTGCCGAACTTCCTTGGGTAATAGACCGTGAGCAACGCATACGAATAATACAGTACCGGCTCTCCCATTTCATAGCCTGAGGAAGTTACCATTGGATTAATCCATGGATGTTCCTATCAACCTTGTGTCAAATCAAACATAGTTTCCTGTTGGGGGAAATAATATAGAAATATTTACCCATTGGGAAAACTAATTCGAGTGAAGTAATAAGGCTCGTCTGACTCCTGAATTCGGAATATTGTCCTCTGTCGAGCTCATACAATGAATTATCTCTCCAGACCTTCCGACAATCCTTACCGTCAGCCATGGCTCAGCCTGCAGCCTCACGGTTGAAAAAAGGGGGACTTGCCCGGCCCCTTCGGATCGGGCGTTCCCGAAATGGGTGGTGGCTCAGGCCTAGAAGAGGCCCACGGTCTTGCCCGTCTCGTCGATGTCCACCTTCTCCGACGCAGGTACCCTTGGCAGACCGGGCATCAGCATCACGTCGCCGCAGATGGCGACGAGGAAGCCGGCGCCGGCGTTCACGTAGATCTCGCGCACCGTCAGGTCCCAACCACCGATGGGGGCCCCGCGCCAGGTGGGGTTGTCGGTGATGGAGTTCTGGGTCTTGGCAACGCAGATCGGCAGGTTGTCGAAGCCATGCTTCGTGAGGTTCTTGATGTCCTTCTTGGCCTGCTTGGTGATACTTATGCCGTCGGCGCGGTAGATCTCCTTGGCGATGGTCTCCAACTTCTGCTCGATTGGGATGTCCAGCGGGTAGATGGGATGGTAGTTGGACTCCCTGGTCTCCAGGCAGTTGATGAGGGCCTTTGCCAGCTCCTTGCCGCCCTCGGCGCCATGGACCACCACCTGGCAGCGGGCGTAGTCCACTCCCATCGCCTCCATGTCGTCGGCGACGATCTGGAGCTCTTCCTCGGTGTCCATGCCCACGAACTCGTTGATGGCCACCACGACGGGTACGTCGTACTTGCGCATGTTCTCGATGTGGATGTGCAGGTTCGCGAGTCCCTTCCGGACCGCATCGGGCATGGGCGTGGCGCTGAGCGCTTCCTTCTTCTTCGCGCCGCCGTGGAGCTTGAGGGCCCGGATGGTGGCTATCAGGATGACCGCCGCGGGCTTGTAGTTGGCCACACGGGACACGATGTCCATGAACTTCTCCGCACCCAGGTCGGCACCGAAGCCGGCCTCGATGAGCACGTAGTCGGCCAGCTTGACCGCCATGCGGGTCGCCACCACGGAGTTGGTGCCGTGGGCGATGTTCGCGAAGGGGCCGCAGTGACAGAAGGCAGGGGAGTTGTTCAACGTCTGGACCAGGTTGGGCTTGAGGGCGTTATTGAGCAGCACCGTCATGGCGCCGTCGGCGTTGAGGTCGCGGGCGCGCACGGGGTCGCCATCGTAGTTGTAGCCGATGACTATGTCGCCTAGGCGCTTCTTCAGATCCTTGACGTCATTGGCAAGGCACATTATGGCCATGATCTCGGAGGCCACCGTGATGAGGAACTGGTCCGACCTGACGAAGCCGTCCAGCTCGCGGCCCAGGCCGACCACGATGTTCCGGAGCGCCCTGTCGTTCATGTCCATCGCACGGCGCCAGGTTATGCGCTTGGGGTGGATACGCAGTTCGTTACCGAAGTGCAGATGATTGTCGATCATCGCGGACAGGAGGTTGTTCGCCGTGGTCATCGCGTGGATGTCCCCGGTGAAGTGCAGGTTGATGTCCTCCATGGGCACGATCTGTGCATAACCGCCGCCAGCCGCGCCGCCCTTGATACCGAACACGGGACCCAGGGAGGGCTCGCGGAGGCAGTTGATGACGTTGTAGCCCATTTCGTACATCGCCTGGCCAAGGCCGGTGGCCACGGTGGTCTTGCCCTCGCCCATGGGGGTGGGCGTGATGGCGGTGACCAGCACCAGCTTGGCGTCCTCCATTCCCTGGAGCCTGTCGATCACTTCCAGGTCGACCTTGCACTTGTAGTTGCCATACAGCTCGATCTCATCATCCTTGAGCCCGATGCCCCGGGCCACCTCGATGATGGGTTTCATCGTCGCTTCTTGAGCAATCTCGATGTCTGTCTTCACTTTATACACCACCCAGTAAATCCGAAATCCGCCGCACGTAATGCGGGGAAGGGCTGACGGTTATTACAGCATAAATAGGTTTCTAGGAGAGTCCTGGCTCACCGCCTGTACAGCTCATCGAACCGCTCCGACGCAAGCCTCATGACAAAGTGGCCCCGATGGACCGAAAGGGGCCTTGCCCGGGTGAACCCCGCGCCCTCTTAGAATGGACCGCGTCTTGTCCGTCCGGCTGGGAAGGACGACGATGATCTGGCAGCGGGCCCTGGGCATGTTCAATGGCCTGGTGAGGATTACCTCACCCACATCCTTATCAGAAAACTGCCACCATTCATTCCTCCGTGGTGCGGACAATGGATGACCTTCCCAAGGGGTTGGAGCAATCTGGTGCCATCGAGATCGCCCGGGCCCTGGGCCTCTTGAACGGAGGTCGGGTCCTGGACGTGGGAACTGGAAAAGCTGACTTCATCGTCACGTTGATCGAGTTCCTTGGCGGTTACTCCACGTTCACCGGGGTAGACGTGGACGTGGAGGA
>JAUVRF010000176.1 GCA_030597775.1 Methanobacteriota archaeon
GACGGCGGCACGGGCGTCTACCTCACCACCGTGAGCCCCGTCATCCAAGATGGCGAGGTGGTCGCGGTCACCAGCGTCGCAATGGAGATCACCAAGGAGCTCGAGGCGACGCGGGCGCTGAAGGAAAGCGAGGAGCGCTACCGGATGCTGGCCGGATCATCCTTCGAGGGGATCGTCATCCATCAGAACGGGCTCATAATCGATGCGAACTCACGGGTGACGGAGATATCGGGATACGAGCGGGAGGAGCTCATCGGGTCCAAGTTCTTCGACCTTCTCCACCCCAACTCCAAGGAGACCGTTGTAAGGAATGTCCAGGAGGACAGCGGGAACCCCTACGAGGTCCTTGCCATCGCCAAGGACGGTTCCATCTTGGAGCTCGAGGTGCTGGGCAAGACGATACCGTACAAGGGCGATATCGCGAGGGTGGCCTGCGTACGTGACGTGAGCGAGCGGAAGCGCCAGGAGGAGGCCCTCCGGAGGAGCGAGGAGAGGTACCGACTGGTGACGGACAACCTCCACGACGTCATCTTGACCATGGACATGGACCTCAAGTACACCTACATCAGCGCCTCGGTGGAGCGTCAGCGGGGCTTCACGGCCGATGAGGTCATGCAGCAGAGCATCCATGATGTCATGACCCCCGAGTCCCTCGAGAAGGTGTTCAACACCGTCGAGTCGGTGCTGCGCCCCATCCTTGCCGGAGAGGCCGATCTCCATACCAGTGTGACACTGAATCTGGGGATGTACCGAAAGGACGGCTCCGTTATGCCTGCCGAGATGTCGATATCGATCCTTCTGGACCCTGAAGATAGACCGATCGGCATAATGGGGGTCACGAGAGACATCAGCGACCGGACCGATGCGGAGATGGCCGTGGCCCAGAGCGACGCCCGGTACCGCATGTTCGCTGAGAACGTCGATGACATCATCTTCACCTTGACGCCCGAAGTGGAGCTCGATTACGTCAGTCCCTCCCTCCTCAAGCTCACGGGCTACACCGCAGATGAGCTGGTCGAGATGGGATGGCAGGGCCTGTTCACTCCCGATTCCCTAGAATTGGCCCTCGGGACGATCTCAGATGACGCCCTGGGGGTCATCGAACCAGACAATGCGAGAGAGAGATCCGTAATGTTGGAACTGGAGATCCTCACCAAGCGAGGGAAGAAACGTTGGATCGAGGTCAACGTCTCTCTGCTGACGACGGAGACCGGTGAGGTGGCCAGAATGCTGGGCGTGGCCCGCGATGTGACCGAGCGGAAGCGCACCCAGGCCCAGTTCCTTGAGGAGAAGAAGCGGGCCGAGCTGTACCTGGACCTGTTCGGACATGACATCCGGAACATAAACCAGGGGATCATGTCCTACCTGGAGCTCATCCTGATGCGCGAGGGGTTGGACCCCGAGGAGGTCGAGTACATCAAGAGCGTCCTCGAGCAGGCCACCCGTATCAACGACCTGGTGGCCAAGGTCCAGAGGTTGACCCAGATCCGGGCAAGTGAGATCGAGCCAGTGGATGTGGACGCACAGAAGATGATCAACGGTGCCCTGGATTACGTCCTGGCGAAGTACCCTGACCGGAACATCGAGGTCAACACCCACGAGGGTTGTTCAATCCACATGGTCAAGGGGTCCAACCTGCTGATGGATGTCTTCACCAGCATCCTCGACAACGCCGTACGGTTCAACAGGAACGACACGGTGGAGGTGGACATCTCATGTCACCTCACGGAGGACGGGGAGCGCATCAGGTTCATGTTCGACGACCGGGGGCCCGGCAGACCGGACGAGAGGAAGGGCAAGGGATTCCGACGGCTGGACCAGCCCGAGGGTGGCACCAAGGGCTCGGGGCTTGGCCTCACTGTCGTTGGTGAGATAGTCAAGCAGGTCGGTGGCAAGGTCTGGGTCGAGGACAGGGTCGCTGGCGACCCGAAGGAGGGCAGCCGGTTCGTGGTGGAGCTCCCGGTGGGCGGGGATGTCGTCGACTGAGGCCAGATCTCCCGTCAACCCTCTCCATCACCGTGAACGATGGTGGCCAGCCATGCCATGACGCCGATGTTGTCGAAGTTGGTCTCGTAGCAAGCGTCCGAGATGCCCTCTACCTTCCAGCCGTCCGAGAAGGCGGCCCTGATCTCCTCGGCTGTGACCCTGCGAGGACCCCAGGACCCTGGCTCCAGCTCGCTGAAGGCTATCCTGTGGTAGACACCCCCGGGAGTCAGCACCGATGCCAGCGAGGAGACGAACGCCTCGCGGGCATCATCCGGGAAGGTGTGGAAGACCCCCGAGTCGATCACGGTGTCGAAATCCGTTCCCAGGGAGGGTAGGTCAAGGACGTCATGGACGCGGAAACGGATGTCGATGTCACGCTCCCTGGCCTTCTCACGTGCCTTGGCTATGGCGGTGGGTGAGAGGTCGACACCCCACACCTCGTAACCCTTGGCGGCGAGAAAAAGGGCGTTCTCCCCCGTGCCGCAACCGGCGTCGAGCACCCGGCCCCGTATCGTGCCCGCCTCCTCGAGGGCGACGATCTCGTACTGGGCCCTGCCTATGTCCCAGGGCGGGGTGCCCTCGTACATGTTATCGAAAGAGCCCATCGGTCCAGCCTCCTGGTCGGTCAGCAGGTCCTGGGCGGGCAATGGCGCTCGGCACCGATGAGACCATCGCCTCGCCCAGTGCATGGTCCAATCGATGGAACGGAATATCCCTTCCCCCTGCATTGTTAGATGTGATGGGACCCGGGGGAAAAAAGGAGATGTAGTCGAACGGTGATGATGAAATGGGGATGAACGTGGCGCAACCCAGCGGTATGATGGCCCTCCAGGAATTGATGGCGGGGAACAAGAGGTATGCGGAGGGACATGCCCAGCACCCTGACCAGACCAGGGGGCACAGGGTCAAGGTCGCCATGGACCAGCGACCATCCGTCGTCGTCGTGGGTTGTTCCGACTCCCGGGTCCCGCCCTCCATAATATTCGACCAGGGCCTGGGTGTCATATTCGAGGTCCGCACGGCGGGCCATGTGGTGGACGAGGTCGCCATGGGCAGCATCGAGTACGCGGTGGCCCATCTTGGCACCCCGCTCGTACTGGTCCTCGGTCACACCGGTTGCGGGGCGGTCACCCTCGCCCTCACGGGCCAGAAGCCCACGGGGAACCTGGCCAGCGTCGCCGAGGCACTGATGGACCTGGCCGACGAGGTCCAGGGCGTCACGGATGACCCGGTGGGTGCGGCCGTCGAGGTGAACGTGCGGAACGTCATGGAGCACCTGACCCTCGAGGAACCCATCACCAGCGACCTTGCCAGGAAGAACAGGGTGTTGGTGGCGGGAGCGGTGTACGACATGGAGACGGGAAGGGTCCGGATCCTCGAGTAGCCCCCGGCCAGCCCACCGCCAGCCCCCCGCCAGCCCCCCGTCTAGCCCATGTAGCCAAGTCCCCGCAGCCTCTCCTTGAGTAGCTGCTCCTCCTCCGGGGACATCTTGGAGGTGGAAGGACTGGTCGGGCTGAACGTCTTCTCGCCGACCGACTCCACGGGATGGTCAGCGAGCCATCCGTCCTCGAAGGCATCCTCCACCACGGACCCGTCCATGTACCTGGGGACGGGCTGGCCGCACAGGTGCAGGAGGGTGGGTGCGATGTCGCGAAGGTGATGCTCGCCCAGGCTCTCCCCCGACCTCACCCCGGGTCCCTTGATGAGGAGGACCCCCTCCCTCTCGTGCTCGCCAGAGCGGTCGTTCCAGGCCCCGGTAACGTCCGTGAAGGTCCCGTCCCCGAACTCCTTGAGCAGCACGTACCCCTCGGCGGGAACGATCACCAGGTCCGGAGCGTTCTCGACGAAGGGTCCCTCGTAGAGTTCCTCCCTGCGATGGATGGCGGCGATGGGAGGGACACCGGTCTTGGGGTCGACCAGGGCCCGGCGGGCCTTGATGACCTCCTCGACCACATCGTTGTACTCCTCCCCTGGCCCCACCGAACCCTCGGGTTGTCGGCCCTTGAGGTTCACGGTGACGCTCTGGGCCCCCTCCGAGCTGAAGAAGGCCCTCGTGCGAGCCCAGTCCACGGTCTCGAAGCTGACCACCGGAAGCGCGGTCCGTAGACGCTTGGGGATCCTGTGGACATGCCCATCCAGGCCAAGCCGGTGGAACAACCGCTGGAACCTCCTCCGGTCCATGAGCTTGGCCTTGACATGGCTGCCCTCGGCCGATGCCTTGCCCGAGCCCTTCCCCATCATCACGATGAGCCCCTTCTCGACCAGGAACGTGTTCAGGTACACCTTCCGCGAGAGCGAGTTGGCGCCGTGGTCGGAGTAGATCACCACCGGCACATCGGGTCCTACCATCTCCATCATCGCTCCCAGGTTGCGGTCGATGACCTGATAGTGCTCCAAGAAGGCGTCCTTGTACCTCTCCTTCTCGGGCGTATGGGTCGGATGTCCCGGGTCCCAGCAGTTCCAAAGGTAGTGCTGGACCCTGTCCACCTCGGTGAACACGATCATCGCAACGTCCGTTGGTCGCCTCTCCAGAAGGTACAGGAAGGCCTTGGCCCTGTCCTGGGTTATCTTATTGGTATGTTCGAGGTAAAGGTCGGGCCTCCCTTTTTCAAGATGGTCCGGCACGCCGTAGAAGTTGTAATCGGGAACCTCTCGCCTTATCTCCTTTTCCAGGTCCTCGGGGTAGAACAGCCCCTCGCCCTCCGTCGGACACGGGAAACCAGCGATGGCGTAGCCGTCCATCGCCTCCAGGGGGTATGTCATGGGGATGTTCACCATGCCCACGGTGACGCCGGCCCTGTTGAGGATGGTCCAGAAGGGTTCGGCCCGGGCCGGGGGGGATGTGGTGGATGCCGGCTCGTACTTCGTCGCCCCCTCGAGGGAGGTCGCGTGGTCCTTGAAGTCGA
>JAUVRF010000351.1 GCA_030597775.1 Methanobacteriota archaeon
AGCGTCCTGGAACATCTGGCTGTCGTTCGGCGTCCCCTCACCGTCGATCATCACGTACTTGAGGACGGGCACGTCCAGCAGCACCGGAAGGTCCTGAGGAGCGGTGTAGAGGTCCTTGGGCTCCTTCTTGAGGTCGATCTTCGTCATCCCGATCACGTCTCCCCCGTCATCCCTGAGCAATTCCATCGCTGAGGACATTAATAGTCGTTTGGTCGCGCCGCGATGGGCCCACCTTCACCCATCCCCCCAGTACCTTTATCTCGGGCACGCTCCATGGGAGGGAACGGAAGGTGGTGAACTCCATGGCGGACAACAACAACAAGTACAGGGTGTCCATCGGATCGACGATGGGCCCGTTCAGCTTCTGGGGTGATGACGAGGCCGTGACCGGGGCCGGTTTCACCGACACCATGGAGGCGGACAGCGAGGACCTGCCGCAGCACATGATCGAGTGCCGAAGGCAATGCGTGGAGTACTTCGATGGTCGACGGACCGCCTTCGACATCCCCCTGAGGGCCGAGGGGACGGAGTTCCAGAGGGAGGTCTGGGCCGAGATGTGCCGCATACCCCACGGCGAGACCCGCAGCTACGGCCAGGTCGCAAGGGCCGTCGACAGGCCGGGAGGCGCCCGAGCAGTTGGCCAGGCGTGCGCCAGCAATCCCATCGGACTCATACAGCCCTGCCACCGGGTGATCGGCTCCGACGGCAACCTGACTGGATTCGGTCATCAAACAAAGGACCTGAGCCTGAAGCGAGCCCTCATAGACCACGAGGCCGCAGCCCACGTGGGGCCGATCGAGGGTTTCGAGGGATGATGGAAGATCGGAGCATCACTCGTAGAATCTGTTACGACCCATGTCCTGGTCGTCGATCCTGGTGACCTCCGAGGCCCGGAAGACGTTGGACCTGCCCGAGGGCATCTGGATCTCGTAGAGTGGGAATTCATCCTTCCCGACCTGGGTCTCGACCACGATGCCGATCCGGCCGCCCACCCTGACGAACTCGTCCTCGTCGGGCAGCTGACAGTTGTCCTTGTGGGAAAGGAACTTTGTGACAACCATCTCCTTACCACGAGTCATCGGTATTGAGTAACCCTTCCCGCAAATAGGACAAAGTGCTTCGACCAATTCGTTCCCCCTTGTTGATTGGTAATTGATGACATAAATAGATTGCCATCCAACTGGGGTAAAAATGCCGATTCAACCGTCGGATCCACCGGGCAGGGGCTCCTCGGCCTTGTCCGCGACGGCCCGAAGGGACGCCTCCCGTTTCCTCTTGGACGAGAGGGGCCTTGCCCCTCCTCCGACGCTCCCGGGCGTCTCGGGGGGGAGCCCGTTCACCAGATCCACGTCGGCCCGCATCCCTCCTGGCACCTCGTCTTGAGAGAAGCTCAGGAGCCCCTCGGGTCCGTTCCGCGCACCCTTCTTCTCAGGAGGAGACATGTTCAAACCCTCCGCTCCGTGGCGTCCTGGGGCAGAACGCCTCCCCTGAAGAGGTCGATTATGGTCAGGATGGCGAAGGCCGTCGTCGCGATCGCCCCGGCGTAGATCATCATCCGCTGGGTGTCCCCGATGCTGCTCTCGGCCTCACCCCTTATCCAGGTGTCCCAGTTGAGCAGCAGCACCGTCCCCGTGAAGGCCAGGACGGTGAGCACGGCCCAGACGAGGCCGAAACGGGAGAACACCCTGTCGGGCCCCCCCTCCGGAGGCTCCTCGGCGGCAGGCAGCCGGGGGTCCATCAGGGTGAGGCCATCCACCTCGACCTCCTCGGTCTCCAGCTCGTCGACCGGGTCCCATTCGATCTCGACACCGCAACCCGGACAGCTCACAGTACCGTAAGAGAACGAGCTGCCGCAATCTGGACACTCGAATGCATCCCCATCTCCCATGATGTCAACTCCCCTGGATGACTCCGTGTTGGCAATGTACGCAATCAATATTAGTACCTTTGGCCTCCAATTCAGGAAAGGACCCATCAATGCGCCAGGACCACCGAGGAACGATCTCCGACATGCCAAACCACACCAGGACCGACATATATACTCCAGTATGTAGTGAGGGACGAAGAAGGAGGCTGAAGGCCCATGCTCACCCAGCAGGCCCCCTCCCTCCCTCGCCACAGAAACCCTCCGCAACCCCCCCCTCCTGAGGTGTGAACTATTTATCACAGTGGGTCAATCCCAGGGGCACAGGAACCGATGGAGGTACCTCATATGGGTATATTCAAGAAGGACAAGCCCGGACAGACCATCGAGCTCAGGGTCACCGGCATGACCTGCAGTCACTGCGAGATGAGGGTCGCGAAGGCCCTCGAGGGCGTCCCCGGAGTCAAGGACGCCCAGGCCGACCACAACAACCAGAAGGCGGTCTTGACCGTCCAGGGCGACGTGGCCATGGACGCCCTGATCGCCGCGGTCGACGACGCTGGCTACACCGCCGAGCCCCCCGAGTGAGGCAACAGACCGGAGGACGGGGACGATGTCCGAGGTCTGGGTGCACAAGGAAGGCACCGTGGCAATAATCAGGCTCGCCAAGAGCGTGACCAACGCCATCGGCATGCAGATGGTGAACGACCTCCGAGCCGCGGTCAAGGAGGTCAGGGACGATCCCGAGGCCCGGGCCATGCTCCGGACATCGGAGAGCGACCGGTTCTTCTCCATCGGCCTCGATATCCCGGAGCTGGTCGAGTACGACAAGGAACGGTTCGCGGAGTTCATCGACCTGTTCGACCAGCTCTGCACCGAGCTCTACTCCATGCCCAAGCCCACCGTGATCGGCCTCCGTGGCCACGCCACCGCGGGCGGGGCCATCCTCGCCCTCACGGGCGACCACCGGGTCATGACCTCCGGTCGTGCCGTCATGGGCCTCAACGAGGTCAGGTTGGGCGTGACCGTCCCGTACCCGTCATACCACATGCTCCGTGACCTGGTGGGCTCCAGGATCGCGAGGGACGTCACCGAGGTGGGTGACCTCTACGACCCTCAGGAGCTGCTGGCAATGGGGCTGGTCGACGAGGTGGTCC
>JAUVRF010000537.1 GCA_030597775.1 Methanobacteriota archaeon
CACCATGTCGAACCTGACGGTGACGTTGCTGGCCTGGACTAGATATTCAACTTCAATGGGTGGGTCCTCGGAGGCGGTCATGGTCATCCTGCGCATGGCTTACGACTGTGGGATGGTCGAACCCCTGCAAGCAATATAAAGGGACTCACCACAATCTTCCGTTAACTTATTTATAGTATAAAAAATTGCACGAGGCTGTTTGTTCGGATCTTAGGGAACCTCAAGAGGGTGGCTCCTCCAACCCAGTTCCCTCTCCCTCGTCACCTGGACCTTCCGGTTGGTCAGGAGGCTCGATGTAGATCCTCCTCCTCATTCTCCGGGCCTGGAAGATGAGGTAGATGAACATCACCACCGCGGCGAGGACGATGATAGCTACGATGATCCCCAGGAAGCACGAACCGAGGTATGATACCACCCGACGTCACCACCTTATATGATCCAATATCACGCCTTGTCGATGGCGTAGTTGATGACCAGTTCCCCGATGTCCTTGATGTAGTGGACCGTCCTGTCCAGGGAGTCGACCACCATGCCCATGGGCAGGGCCGCGCCGCCGGGGGAGTCGGCGATGTCCTCCTTGAACCCATAGATGTCCACCAGCACGCTGTTGGCCCGCTCCATCGCGTTGTGGGCAAGCCTCCTGTCACGCTGGAACAGGGCCGAGATCGCGTCGTCCAGGACGGGCAGGATGGTATCGGCTGTCTTGAGGATGCGCTTGAGGTGGGCCCTCCTGGCCTTGGCCGTCCGCAGTTGCTCCACCTGCATCGCCATGCGGACAGAGTGGTCCCCCATGCGCTCCAGCACGCGGCTGATGAGCATGAAGTTGACCGCGTGCTCCCTGGTGGTGCCCAGCTTCTCCGCCAGCAGGATGTCCGAGACGCTCAGGTTGTACTGCCGGGCCACCAGCCAGTCCAGCCGGTCCACCTCGGTGTCCCGCATCATGACGTCGTTGGCAAGGTCCAGGTCCAGCTCGCAGCAGGCCAGGGCCGCCTCCCGGTGCATGGACGAGACCAGGCGGTACATGCGCTGTATCGAGGTGCGGAAGGGAAGGTCCGAGGGGGACAGCAGGTCCCGGGTCTTGATGTCGTCGATGTCCTCGTGGATGATCTCGGGACCGATGACAAGCCGGGTGAACGTCCGGACGATGTTGCGCACGTCGGTGGTCATCCGGGGCTCCTGGTGGACCTCGATGAGGTCGTACCCGATGACGTAGGCGCCGATGAGGTCCCGGAGCAGCTCCGTCTGGGCGGGCTCCTCGGGCAGGTTGAAGACCTTCCGTCGGGGCTCGTCACCGGTGGACAGGTGGGGTGTGAGGAGGAGCGTGCCATCGGCCTGGGGCATGATGCCAACCGTGTCGCTGGCGGAGAGGCCCACCTCATTGGCCCACTGCTTGGGAAGGGAGACTATGAACGTCGAACCACCGGTGATCTGGACCTTGCGCATCTCCATATTATCGCCTCTTGGCTCAGGAGATGGGGCTTGGAATATATATCCATTGCGGTTTCTATATAGTGTGGGCATCGAGGCCTTCCAGGAGTGCCCGGGGGCGGACCGTGACCCGTTCACTGCTCTTCCTCTTCCTTATCCACATCATCTTCCTCTTCCTCATCCTTCCCCTCCCCGACCTTGGTGTTGAGGAGGACGAGGGTAACGATGATGATAACGACTATGGCCAGGCCACCGATGACGTACCAGGTGAAGTTGTCATCCGAGACCTCATCCCGGATACTCATATCGCCCTTGTCGGTGGTCTCGCCGGCCACCATGGTGGCGTCGAACGTACCCCATTTGGTCTCCCCGTTCCAGACCTCGAATGTGTAGACCCCGGGAGCGATGTCGAAATCGAACACCCCCTCGGCGTCGGTGGTGTCCCAGGTGACGTTGCCGATCTTGATGTCCAGACCCGCCTTTCCCGTGTCGTCGCCCACGATGATCTTGCCCGTCACCGTACCCGGTTC
>JAUVRF010000068.1 GCA_030597775.1 Methanobacteriota archaeon
CCGGACCATTACCTGACCAACGACCCGATGCTGACCATCCTTGGCCGCAGCGAACCGGGTGCCACCGTCAGCGTGGGACCCCAAAACACCACCGTCGGGTCCGATGGGGGGTTCAGCCTTGAGGTGGAGCTGGACGAGGGCACCAACCTGCTGGAGGTGACGGCCCGGGACCCGGCCGGCAACCCGTCCATCGTCTTCAGGACGGTGAGATTGGACACCACACCACCGTTCGTGACCATAGACGAGCCCGAGGAGGGCCTGCTCACCAAGGATGACCAGGTGAGGGTCGCGGGCATGGTCGAGGAGGAGGAGGGCCTCAAACTTTCCGTGGGTGGCAACTTCGTGCTCCCCGTGGGCGGCGCGTACGAGTCCACCGTCGGCCTCGTGGAGGGCACCAACCTCATCATCGTGGTCGCCATCGACGCCGCGGGCAACGAGGCCGAGGTGAACGTCACCGTCATCCGTCGGACCCAGCCCCCGCTGCTGGAGATCACGCGACCCGAGTACGACTACATGATCACCAACGAGGTGGAGTACCAGATCGAGGGGGTCACCGCCCCCGACGTGACGCTCACCGTCGAAGGGGTCACCGTCGAGGTGGACGAGGACGGCCTGTGGGCAGCGGTGGTCCAGCTCGGGTCGGGCGAGAACATCATCTCCGTCGTGGTCCGGGACATCCTCGGGAACAAGGCCGAGGAGGTGGTCCACCTGATCCTGGACACCGAACCCCCCTCCCTGATCGTCCTGTTCCCCCTGAACGGGTACATGACCGAGGAGGACAGCGTGACCGTCGACGGACGGAAGGACGCGAGGGCCAACGTGACGGTGAACGGCGAGGAGGTGGCCATCGACGACAAGGGCCTGTTCTCCCAGAAGGTGGACCTGGAGATCGGTGTCCAGAACATCACCGTGATCTCGACCGACCAGGCCGGCAACGAGGCAAATATAGTCAACTCGGTGGAACGCAAGAGTCCGCAGGAACCCTCCGAACCAGCGCCCCCCCCGTCGACCGGCGCCTCCACGGCGGCGCTCCTGGCTGCCGTCATGATCATCGCGATCGCTGGCGGCGCGGGATACATGTACATGAAAGGCCGTCGCGGGAGCGACATGGAGTGATGGGGACCGAAAAGGATGGGACCAATATCCATATATACGGACGTTGGCCATCGCACGGGAACGGGGCAGCGACGTGACCGGGACCGACCATCTTAGCCCTCGACGATACGTGATGCGGCAGCTCCGGTCCCGGCCCGCCCGTTCGGGACTGATCGTCGCGGGCATCGCCATCGCCGTGGCATTCTTCGTCCTCTTCGGCAGCATGTCGGCCGGACTCAGCGAGTTCATCGAGGAGGAGCTGGACAAGGAACGTCCCGTCAACCTGTACCTCGTGAGCGGCTCCCCCACGCCCTTCGGCACGGACGACGTGTTCCTGATCTCCGTCATCGGTCTCCAGTCCCAGGGGACGACAGGTGTCCCCCACCATACGACCACCAGGGCCCAGCTGGGCGTCTCGTCCACGGCCTCCGACAGGCCACTCTGGCTATGGGGCATCGATGACGGTCCGAACGGCACCTTCTTCACTCCCCCCTACGACCCTTCGGCACCCCTCGAGTGGGGCCGGCACCTGGCCACGCCCGGGGACTTCACGGACCACGACAACCTGACCTGCGTCCTGGGCTATCGCGCCTACGAGGACCGGTACCCCCAGGCGACGGAGGGCTCCGTGATCTCCGTCGGCCCCGATGACAGCGTGGACCCCTGGTGGATGCCCTCGGCGTCCGATTACCCGTTGGAGGGCAAGACCCAGGTCACCGCGCTTCCCAGGGGACCGTACGATGCCAGGGTCGTCGGGGTGCTTGCCCCCGGACTGGGCAACGAGCTTGATCACGGGATATTCGTTCCCATCAAACCCCTCCTCGTCCGAATGGACCAGTGGAGGATGGACGGCGGGATGGGCGTGCTGACCATCTTCTACCCCCAGGTCGTCCTGACCATCGAGGACGGGACGAGGGTCGACGTCCGGGACCTGGAGGCGGACCTGGCCGCGGCTCTCCCCGGCATCACCGGCACCGACGACGCATGGAACGCCGAGGTGTTCCAGTCCGCATACGGGAGCGCCTCCCGTGCCCTGGAGGGTTGGCTGTTGGTGGTCACTGCGGTGATGGTCGTCATGCTCGTGGCCGGGGTCTCCGACACCACACTGGTGGCCGTGACCGACAGGAGGCGCGAGATAGCGACACTGCGGGCCGTGGGCATCGGCCGGCGTCGCGTCTCCAGGCTCGTCCTGCTGGAGGTCATGGTCCTTGCCAGCATCGGTCTGGCGATCGGCCTGGGGGCGGGGACGGGCGTCTCCCTGCTGTTCGGTCACCTGCACGAGACGACGGGAGGCTCGGGCGTGTTCCTCGCCCCCATCTCGTTGCAGGCATGGATACTGGTCGGGGCTGCTGCCCTGGCCCTGGGCTCGGCCGCCCTGGCGGCCGCATATCCCGCGAGGACGGCCGCGGGGCGTTCACCCACGGAGGCGTTGAGGTATGAGTAGGAAGCAAAGGACGGGCGACAGCGGCGAGAAGGGCGGACCGGAAGGGGAGGCAACCCGTCAGATGGTGGTCATGCGGAACGCGACCAGGACCTTCCAGATGGGGTCCAAGGAGGTCCACGCCCTAAAGGCTGTCAACATGACCCTGCCCGCGGGCAAGATGGCATCCATCCAGGGCCCCTCAGGGTCGGGCAAGACCACCCTCCTGAACCTCATCGGCGCCATGGACGTGCCCACGTCAGGCTCCGTGAAGGTGGCGGGCCAGGACCTTGGGCGCCTCTCGGAGGAATCCCTGACCGAGTTCCGAAGGCGCAACGTGGGCTTCATATTCCAGTTCTTCAACCTCATCGGCACCCTGAACGCCATCGAGAACGTGCTGGTGCCGGTGATGTTCGACGAGAACCCCCGCGTGGACCGTGCCCTCTCCCTGCTGGAGCAGGTGGGTCTCGGTGACCGGTGGGACCACCGGCCCGCACAGCTCTCCGGAGGCGAGCGGCAGCGGCTGGCCGTGGCCCGCGCCCTCATAAACGACCCGCCCCTCGTACTGGCCGACGAACCAACGGGAAACCTGGACCACGATACGGGGGAGGACATCCTGGGGTTGTTCACGGACCTGGTCAAGGAGGGAAGGACGGTGATCGTGGTCACCCACGACATCGAGGTTGCGGCCAAGGGAGATATCACCTACGTGCTCAGGGACGGTGCGATGATTGAGCAAGAGGACTAGGAGAACGAACGAGATACGCGATCCAGGGTCACCGGACCCGGGGGACCTCAGCCTGAAGGCCTACGGATACATCCTGGCCAATGCCAGGTCCAACCCCCTTCGCACGGGCGCGACCATCACCGCGGTGGCGGTGGCCGTCACCTTCCTCATAGTCGTCAGCTCCCTCTCCGTCGGGCTGGAGGGTTCCACCCAGCGAGCATTGCTGGATTACACGGTGGGCACCCCCGAGCTGCCCATATCGGACTTCATCCAGACCGAGGAGGGCAACTTCATCGGCCTGTTCGCGACCCAACTGTTCGACCCGGAGGATGTGGCCGCCATCCTGCACACTGCCCAGACCGAGGTGGGCTCCGCCCAGGAGGTGCGGGTCTATCCCTACACCGAGCGGTTGATCGGAAGGAGCTACTTCGCGGGACTGGACTACCAGGTTGAGAGGCTCTTGGGGGTCGACCCCGAGCTGGGGGTAACAACTCCCTACACCACTTACCACACGTACTCCATCTTCTCCAGCGGAGGGCCCCTCGAGGACATGGGCGGCAGGGAGGTGGTCCTGGGGCAACAGCTTTGGCAGAGCCGATTCCCGGACGCCTCGGTCGGGGACACGATCGACCTCCAGACCGAGGACGTATCGTGGTTCGAGGCATCGGTCAATGAACGGCGGTCCTCGGGCCCGCTGAACCTCCATCACGTGCAGGGCCTCTCGAACCTTCGCCTGATGGGGATACTCGACAAGGACCTGTCAACTGACCACAACGCCTACGTGCCTCTGGGTCACTTGGCCAACAGGACCGGTGGCGGATGGGCGGCCGATGGGCCCCGTTGCGAGGCCACGTCCGTCAAGGTGCTGAACGATGACGTGAACATGCCTGCGCTCGGGGAAGAGCTCCGGCAGACCACCCCACGGGTCTCCTCCTACTTCGTCACCTCGACCGCCTCCCTTGCCAGCACCAGGCTGGCCGAGGGTCTACGGGCATCCATCTACAGCTGGCTCGTCCTCGCAGTCGCGGTCATCATGGTGGGGATGGTGCTGGGCATCGCGACCACCAGCTTCTTGAGCGTCAGCCAGAGGATGCGGGAGATCGGCACCCTGCGGGCGCTGGGTCTGTCCAGCGACCAGGTAAGGAAGCTTGTGCAATGGGAGGCCCTGTTCATCGGCATGATGGGGGGTGTCATCGGGTTCTTCGCAGGCCACATCCTGTCCTCGACGGTGCTCAACGTGGTGCTGGAGCTGGAGGACCTTGGTATATGGCTGGCCCCCGGCCGGACGGTCCCCGTGATCGCCCTCGGTGCCGTCGTCGCGGTCCTGGTGGCATCCTTCGTCGGCGCAGAGATACCCGCCAGGCGCGCTGCGGCGATGAGCCCGGTGGAGGCCCTCTCCTATCCGCTGTGAAGGTCCGGAAGGTCCACTCGAGGTCTGGGGAGCGGAACGGAATGGAACGGACGCAACGGGTTCGAAGGACCCGCGTCATTCAACGCGGATGGCGGCGTATCCCACGACGTAATCCGAGGGCATCACCTGGGCGGAGCACGCGTACTTCAGGAGCTCGGACTGAGAGCCCTTCACCGTCTCCATCATGGCCATCACCGGCGGCATGCCGCACATGGTGATCCTGTTCTCGGTCACGACGTCGTAGAGCCCTGTCGTGTCCAGCGCAAGGCTCCGGTCGATGGGCATCCTGTCCCGGGCCGCCATCCATTCCCGGTCCTCTCGGGTCGCCGTGTGGGAGAATCTCTGGTGCGTGAAATCGGTGGATGCCAGCACCGCGAAGGGCCGGTCACCCATGGCCTCCCGCACGATGGTCCCCACCTCACGTGCCTTCTCCGGGGAGATGCGACCCACGGCGATGGGGAGGATGCGCGTCTCCGGGCTCAGGTGCTGCAGGAAAGGAAGCTGGACCTCCAGGGAATGCTCCCTGTCGTGCACGTTCTCGTTGTGCTCGATGGGCCCCCTTGTCACGGCCCTCGCCAGTTCGGTGTCCACCCTGCAAGGACCGAGGGGTGTGAGGTGGTCCTCGTAGCTGATGGCCACCGAGCTGGTGGAGTAGTGCTGTGTACCGAAGACCACAACTGTGTCGGGCACTCCCCGGCTGGCCAGGTCCTTGAATGCGAAGGCGGCCACGGGACCGCTGTAGAGGTAACCCGCGTGGGGGACCACCCAACCCACTGGGCTCGTGGATGGCTGCTGCCCCATCTCGGGGAGGCCACCAGGGCCCAGGCTGTGCCTGTAACAATCCTCTATCTGGCGCCGGAGGGCGGACTCTCCTCCCTCGTAGAAACGACCTGCGACGACCGGTTGTCTCATAAAGAGGCCTCGAACTCATCGAGTTCGAGTGAGAATTCGTCGTCCCTCGTTATAATGTTTTTGGCCTTCACGACCTCACGGGTCAAGAGCCAATAGACCAACGCAAGGCTCCTGCGGCCCTTGTTGTTGGCGGGTATGGCCAGGTCGACGTACTTGAGGTCGTTGTTGGCATCGCAGAGGGCCACTACGGGGATGCCAATGTTCACGGCCTCCCGGAGGGCCTGTGCGTCCGCGCTGGGGTCGGTGACCACGATGATATCGGGCTCGAAGTACGTGGGCAGGCGCGGGTTGGTCAAGGTGCCGGGCACGAAGCGGCCCACCATCGACTTGGCACCGATGTTCTTCGCGAAGGTGCGGGCGGGTTTCTGACCGTACTGACGCTGGCACACCACCAGGGTCCGGGACGGCTCGAAACCGGCCAGGAAGCTGGCGGCGACGCGGATGCGATCATCGGTGGACTTGATGTCCAGCACGTACAGTCCGTCGTTGCGGACCTTGAATATGAACTTGCGCCTGTCTGCGCTCTTCTGCTGGGTCCCGATGTGGACCCCGGAGGTCAGGTACAGGTCCTCTGCTACCAAGAGAGGCTCGTCCCCGACCGATACGGCATCGTCCATTTAAAATCAACCCCCTCGTGGAGCTACTCCCACTTGAACCGCACCTTGTTGCGGCGGTTCACCGAGATGGGAATGACGCCCTTCGCAAACTCGTCGGTCGCGATCCGGACGGGATCGATGGTCTCGTCGGCTAGCTTGATGAGAACAGGAGCTCCCATCGAGAGCTGCAACGCTCTTGCGCCTATTATGCGGGCCTTTTCAAATCGTGAAAGCACTTGCTCCAGAGGTCATCACCCGTGGCTCGTCCGCTGGGGATACCGTAACTCCATAATAAACGTTTGGGAACGGGGAGATCGAGAATGGCCCGGATGGGACACCGAAAACACCTCAGGATCCGGGCGGAAGCCCGGTCCGGAATCACCCCTCGATTCTAAGCTCTGGCTCCCTAGCCAGTACGTACTCAGAAAGTGTAAAAACTATAAAACTATATATAGGGGCTACTCTATACGACTGGTTGCTCTCCAATTCACTGGATAGCTGGATATATAAACTCTCAGGGGAAATGTCATATGAAGACCTATGCGGTCCTAGTTGTACTCATGATGCTTGCATCGGGCCTCTTCCTTACTGGCCTTAACGGTGATGCCGGAGATACCCCTATCCCCGTCGCCGTGGAACCCGCATTCGCGGACTCCGCCGAGGATGGGTCCACTGATTTCGCACCCGAGCCGGAGGCATTGTTCGCGAACGATCCAATGGTTCTGTACATGAACGCACGTACAGCCAACAGAGGCCCTTTCTATCTTGGTTTCTACCAGACGGAGAATCGGGTAACCGCCGTCGCTAGCATCCTCCACGGAGAGGATTACGCCCGTGTGTTCCGTTACCCGTTCCAGACGGGTCAGCGAGTATCATCGGCCTACGACCCGACCCTTGAAGCCTCCCTGGACATCTACGTCAACTCGATGGATGTGCCCGGAAAGACCGTGAGGTTCAAGGTGGAGATAGACAGGAACGGTGACGGCGTCAACGACACCACCATCGACTGTCCTCCGTACACCACCCTGCACAACGCCTCCCCGGAGCACGTGGTGCTGCCGGGCACGGTGTACTTCCGCGACTCGGAAAGTATTGAGCTCGACATGGTCGATGCCCGGATCTTCTTGAAGGTATGGAGGACGGACGCCGTTGACGACCTCAACAACCGCCTGAAGATCTACTGCGGCTTCCTCTCCGACAGTGAGATGAACCTGCAGAGCGGTCTCAACCTCCCCTGGGTCAACCCCGTCCCCCACGTCGAGATCAATTCGCCGCTGGACAAGAACCTGACAGGTAAGTTCTACTTCAACAACGAACCCATCTTCTTCGATGGACGCGGTTCACGTGACCCCTCGGGCGAAGCACTGGGCTACGTATGGAGCTTCGACAGGCTCGGTTACCCCCCCGTATACGACAAGGACAGCTTCAACAGGTCCTTCAAGGAGCCGGGATGGTACACCATCACCCTGAATGTGTCCAACTCACTCTACTTCACCAACGAGACATCCATCACACTCCGGATCGTCTACAAGAACCACGTACCCAAGTTGACGGTGCAGAGCCGCAGCAACCCGATAGCCCTCTTCGAGAACGTGCTCGACCAGGTCGAGACCTTCACATACGTCAGCACAGAGTGGCGGGCCATCGCGGAGGACCTCGACGGAGATCCGGTCACCCTGCACTGGAACTTCGGTGACGGGTTCACAAGTGCGGCGATGTACGTTAACCACAGCTACAAGTCTCCGGGAGACTACGTCGTCGAGGTCGAGGCCGTCG
>JAUVRF010000303.1 GCA_030597775.1 Methanobacteriota archaeon
CCATCGGACCCGACGGTGGTGTTTTGGGGTCCCACGCTGACGGTGGCACCCGGTTCGCTGCGGCCAAGGATGGTCAGCATCGGGTCGTTGGTCAGGTAATGGTCCGGGGGGGCATCGATGTAGAGGGGTGGCGGGTTGGTGTCCAGGGTAACGTTCCTCAGGATGAGACGTGCATTGCCAGCAAGGTCCCGGGCCTCCACCTTGATCACGTTGGGGCCCTCGGGCACCGAGACGGTGGTGCTGAAGGAGAGGTCTGCCCCGATGCTCACGGGATCACCGTTCACCCATATCTCCAGGTCCGGCTCCAGGGCCTTCCCCTCGACGATGATGGGGTTGGCGTTGGTGAGCAGGCCCTCCTCTGGTCGGACCACCACGAGGCGCGGGGGCTCGGTGTCGACGGTGATGTTCACCGTTGCGTTGCCCAGCATGCCTGCCACGTCCTCGCCCTGGATCGTGATGGTGTGGTCCCCGTCGGGGACGGAGAGCAGCTTGGAGAACGTGGTCACCTTCCCGATGTCGGTCCATCCCTCGTCGTCCATCCGGATGCGGACCATGAGCAGACCGCTCCCGCCGTCGCTGGCCGTCCCGGTCACCCTCACGATGGTCTCTGCCAGGAGCGCGCCCTCCACGGGCTCGCTGATGGTGACCTGGGGGACGTGGGCGTCCACCAGGATTATGAGGATGTTGCGGTCCCGGTCGACCGTCTCCACCTGGGTGGAGCTCTCTGAGTTCTTCGAGGCGGTGCATCTGTAGGGGGACCAGCGGTTGACCGTCTCGTCCAACATCGACCACTCCTCGATGTTGAACAGGTTGATATGGCCATTGTAATCGGTGTCCATCTCCTTGTAGACCGTGCCGTCGTAATCGGAGGCCAGGACCACGTGGGCCCTGTTGACGGTGACCCCGGACTGCCACTTCACATCGATGTCCACGCGCCACCAGACCTTGATGTGGCCGGACTGGTACACGAGACCGGAGACGTATCCCACCGAGGTGTCGTAGCAGTCGATGCGTGCGCGGCGGACGGCCAGGTCGGCGTCGGTGCTGCCGGTTATCGTGCAGCTGCGGAGGGTGATGGTGAGGTCCTCCGCGTAGAAGCCCTCGGAGGTGCTGTCCTTTATCACCAGGTCGTTGAACGTGTAGGTCTGGGTCAGGGGAGCCAGGTTGTCTCCCGCCAGGAAGATGCCCACCCTGTTGTCCTCGATCGTGTTATCCTCGATCTTGGGCTTGAGCTTCATGGCGTTCACGCGGATGCCGGCCTGACCGTTCCCTTGCAACATGTTGTCGGTGATCTCGACGGTGTTCATGCTCACCGTCCAGATGCCGTTGTCGCCGTTGCGCAGCACGTCGTTCTCGAGGATGTAGATCTCGGCCTCGATCTCGTCTGCGGCGATATCGGTGGTGGCGATGATGCCCGAGCCTGTGTTGTCCCATACGGTGTTGTCCTCCACCCGGAGAAGACCCCTGGTGAACAGGTTGAGGGCGTTGCCGTCGTTGTCACGGAGCACGTTCCTGGTGACCTTGAGGGTACTGACGTTGGACTCTCCCCGGATGACGACGATGTCCGAGCAGTTGGTATTGCCCCAGAAGGAGTTGTCCTGCACGGTGATGGTACCGCGGCTGATGAAGGCCAGGGTGAACTGGCCCGCGTCGTTGAAGGACACGTTGTTCTCGATGAAGCTGGCGTTGTAGTCCCCCTCGCCGATGACGAGGCCCAGCGTAGTGAACTGTACTTTGTTGTACCTTATGAGGTTCCTCTTGACCATGAGGTCCGGTGCCGTTCCCGAGTTGGATATGAAGGCAACGTACTGGACCTCGTTGTGCTCCATCTTGTTGTTCTCGATGGTGATGGGCTCCGTTATGTCCCGCAGGTCGCAGTAGAGGGCGAAGTCGCCACCGTTATAGCTGATGCTGTTGTCGATGATCCTGGGGGCGGCCTCGATGTTCCTGACCTCGGCATTGATCGTGGAGTTGAGCCAGAGTCCTGTCCCGGCGTTCGTGTCGATGGTGTTGCGCTGGATGACCATGCGCCCCTTCTGTGTGAAGCTCCCCCTGTCCGGGTCGCTGGTGCCCCCGTAGTAGTACTGGTCGGACAGGTCCACTACGTAGATCCCCGTGCCCCAGTTCCCCACCACGACGTTGTCCTCCAGCACCAGGTCCGAGTCCATCACCGCGGTGCCGGTGTAGTAGGAGTAGACGCGCCGGTACAGGTACATCGCGGACCAGTACCTGTTGCTCTGCACCGTGTTGTTGCGGAACAGGTAGTCCGAATCCAGTTCGCAGTGGCCCGCCAGGCCGGCCTGGTAGTTGTTCACGTAGTTGACCATGTAGATCGCGTAGTAGACGTTCGAGTTGATCTGGTTCCCCTCGACGATCATGTCACCCTGGACGTAGACCTTGGTGCCGTCAGTGTAGTAGGAGGAGGCGTAACGGTAGAAGAATATGCCGTAGTTCTGGTTGGAGTTGATCACGTTGTACAGGAATGAGATACGCCCGACGACGTGTGTATCGCCGCCCACCGCACGATTGCTGTAGGCGCTGACACTGATGACGAAGCCGGAGTAGCCATTGTTGGTGACCGTGTTCTTGGAGATGGTTATGTTCTGGTAGATGTCGGCGGACTTGGCCATGTAGGAAGACGAGTAGCAATAGAGATAGACACCCCCGCCGTTGTTCTGCCGGATGGTGTTGTCCTGGATCCATATGTCACCGGTTATGAAGGTGTTGCCCAGGGCGCCTTGGCTGTTGTACGCGTAGGCGTATATGTAGATGCCGTACCCCTTGTTGCCCTCGATGGTGTTGCCCTTGGCGGTTATTGTGCCGTTCAAGGTGGAGTGGGAGGATGAGTAGCAGCGGGCCAGCTTGCTGTAGTAGAAGCCGTGGTAACCCGAGTTGCCCGACATGGTGTTGCCACTGAAGGTGGCGTTGGAGATGACCTTCGCCGTGCCCGATGAGCCACCTGCCTGTTTGTAGGCGTCATAGTAGACGTACCCGCCGTAGCCTGCGTTCTTGTTGATGGTGTTGCCGGTGAAGGTCACATCGCCCTCGATGGTGCTGTCGCCCCCGAAGTACGTCCGGGTGTACCGCAGGACGTAGGCCCCGTAGCCCAGGTTCCCCTCGAACGTGTTGCCGGTGAACTTGACCCTCCCCTTGATGTTGGCCGTGCCGTCCGGATCGCCTCGGTTCTTGTAAGCGTAGGTGTACAGGTACACCCCTCCGGATCCCTGGTTGTTCAGGATCCTGTTGCCCGTGAAGGTGGTGTTGCCGGTGATGGAGCTGTAGGCGGCGTACGAGCTGTAAGCGCGGCGGTAGAAGTACACGCCGCTTCCAAGGTTGTCCATGATGTTGTTGTCCTTGAACACTATGTCCCCGTCGTTGGTGCAGACAC
>JAUVRF010000331.1 GCA_030597775.1 Methanobacteriota archaeon
ATAAACATGGGGTACAGGGACCTCCAGGAGCTGGTCGGGTACGGCACCGACATCGCGGAGATCCTCGACACGATCGAGCAGATAGGTGCCGTCGTGGAGCGACGCGACATCGACGGCTTCGACATGGAGGTCTTCCCGGACCGTCCCGACCTCTTCTCGGTCGAGGGCATCGCCCGTGCCATGCGGGCCTTCATGGGCCTGCAACCGGGTCTGATGCGCTACGAGGTCCACCCGCCCCAGGTGGAGCTCCATGTGGACCCCAGCGTGCTGGACGTGCGTCCCGTCATCGCCTGTGCGGTGATACGGAACATCATCTTCGACGACGTATCCATCTCATCCCTGATGGACTTCCAGGAGAAGCTCCATCTCACCGTGGGCAGGAAGAGGAAGAAGGTCTCCATCGGCGTGCACGACATGCGGTACCTCAAGTCGCCGTACACCTACCTGGGCGCCGACCCGAAGGCCACCAGGTTCATCCCCCTGCAGGGGGAGCGGGAGATGGACATGGACGAGATCCTCAGAGAGCACCCGAAGGGCGTGGACTACGCCTGGATCCTGGAGGGCAAGGAGCGCTACCCCCTCATAGTGGACGCCGAGGACCAGGTCCTGAGCTTCCCGCCCATAATCAACGGGACCGTCACCCAGGTCCGCGACGACACGAACGACCTGTTCCTGGACGTAACCGGCCTCGACGAGGCCGCGTGCCGGTACTCCCTTTGCATTCTGGCCACGATGCTGGCGGAGAGAGGAGGGAAGATCGAGGCCGTCAAGGTGGTCTACCCCGACAGGGAGTTGGTGATGCCCGACCTGGAGCCCACCCCGCGAAGGGTCAAATTGGCAGATATCATGCCATGGACGGGCCTTGACATCTCAGGAGAGGATGCCGCCCGGGCCCTGCAGGTCATGGGGTTCGACGCTCGGGTCTCCGAGGACGGCGAGTACCTGGACCTGCTGGTGCCCGCCTGGCGCATGGACATCCTCCACGACGTCGATGTGGCCGAGGACGTCTCGATCGGTTTTGGGTACGAGAGGGTGAAGGGAGTGCTCCCGGAGGTGCTCACCCTCTCGCGGGATATGCCCGACGAGGACATCCAGCGCATCACCCACTTCGCGTTCAGGGGTCGCGGGTTCACCGAGGTCATGAGCTTCACCCTCTCCTCACCGGAGGAGCAGTACACCATGATGGGCCTCCAAGAGCCCGAGGGTGTGACCCACATCGTCAACCCGGTCCATGAGCAACTGCCCATCATGAGGACCCACCTGGTCCCCGACCTGCTCGCCTACCTGAGCAGGAACACCCATCACGACTATCCCCAGTCAGTGTACGAGGTGGGCAATGTCGTCCTTTCTTCGAAGAACTCACTTCGGACCGCTGCCGTCTCCGTGCATGCCAAGGCCGGCTTCACCACGGCCAAGTCACTGGTCGAGGGCGTGTTGCGGGACCTGGGCCACGGGTCCGACATTGAGATCGAGGCGATGGGATCGGCCACATACATTCTGGGAAGGTGTGCCAAGATCCTCTTGGAGGGTGAGGACATCGGCATCTTCGGTGAGGTCCATCCGGAGGTTCTGGAGGCCTTCGGCATAGCCCAGCCGACCATCGCCCTGGAGCGGGACCTGGAGCGGCTCAACGGTTAGCGCCCACGTGTTCGCCCAGCTCGCTCATCGGGTCGTCCTCGGGGTGGTGCAACGACAGGAACACCCAGCTCACGACCTCCGAGAGGGTCGGATGGATGACCTGGCTCCACCTGAAGGGCTCTAGGCTACCGTCACCGGCGTTCATCACGAACACTATCTGCTGGATCAGGGTGGCGGCCTCCGGTCCCACCATGTGCGCTCCCAGGATGCGGTCTGTGTCCGCCTCCACCAGCACCTTGATGAAGCCCTCCTCCTCACCGAGGGCGTAACCCTTGGAGACGTCCTTGTACATCATCTTAGAGTGATGGTAATGGAGACCGGCCTCCTTGACCTGGGTCTCGGTCATTCCCACGGAACCCACCTGGGGCCAGGTGAAGACGGCGTTCGGAATGGCGTGCTCGTCCAGGTGTCGGTGCTCCTCGGTGAACGCGTTGATGAAGAGGATGCGTGAATGCATGTCGGCAGTGTGCCGGAACTGTCCACGGTTGACGGCGTCGCCCATGGCCCAGATGCCCTCGACGTTGGTGGCCAGGTGATGGTCGGTCACGATCCATCCGCGCCCGTCCACCTCGACGCCGGTGACCTCGGGCCTGAGCATGTCGGCGTTCGACCTGCGGCCGGTGGCGACCATGATCTCATGGGCGGCGAAGCGCACCTCGTCCACCGTGGTCCTATCCCTTGCTGTGACCACTTTGAGGTTCTCCTCCATGGCGACCGAGAGGACCTCGTGGTCCGTCTGGACAGCCACGTACCGGGAGATGCCCTTGAGGATCGCCTCGGACACGTCCTCGTCGGCCTTTGGTACGAGCCTGGAATTACGACCGATAAGGGTCACATTGGTGCCCAGGGCGGAGAAGAAGTGGGCGAACTCCACTGCTATGTAGCCTCCACCGATGATGATGATGGAACCGGGCAATCGCTCGATGTCGAAGACGTTGCGGTTGGTCAGGTATCCGGCCTCCTCCAGGCCTTCCACGGGCGGTATGACCGGTCTGGAGCCCGATGCGATGATCACCTTGTCGGCCGTTATCTCCGTGGTCCCGACCCTGAGGGCCTTCATCCCTGTGAACTCCGCCACCTCGCCCTCGTAGAAATCGATGTTGTCATCGTTCTCGATGTAGGTCCTCTTGTGGGCCTGTCCCCTCTCTATCCAATCCTGCGTCCGGTCCCGGATGGTGCAGAAGTCCACAGAATCAAGGGTCATCTCCGCACCGATGCTTGTGAGCTGCTCGGCCTCACGGATCTTGTCGGCGACGGTTATCCAGATCTTCGATGGTATGCATCCGCGGTTGGGGCACGTCCCGCCCGGCGGGTCGCGGTCCACCAACGCGGTCTTGAGACCCTTCGCAGAGGTCTTGCGGGCCAGACCGTATCCGACCCCCGAACCCACGATCAACACGTCATAATGGGGCATCAGGTTCCCTCCCTTGAACGATGGATGCGAAGATGGGATTGTTGTTAAACTTTCAGGCTTAAATGGCAGGGTCACCCTTCCGTGGGCAAACCCTTTTATCCCATGTTGGTAAATCACCCCGAGCCCCGCGCGGGGTTAGCCCAGCCTGGCAAGGC
>JAUVRF010000208.1 GCA_030597775.1 Methanobacteriota archaeon
CAACGGTCTGGTGGTGTCCTGGACCTGGACCTTCGATGACGGGGTGGGGACCGTAGTGCTCGTGGGTCCCACCGCATCGTGGACCTTCACGGAGCTGGGCGACTTCCAGGGCGAGCTCAACGTCACCGACCAGGTGGGCCTGACCAACTCCACCACCTTCATGATCCACGTGGAGGACACCACGGCCCCCCTGGTCGTCGCGGGCGACGATATGGAGGTGGACCAGCATACCCACGTGGAGCTCAACGGAACGGGTACCCGGGACAACGATCACACCCTCGTGCTCACCGGCATCTTCCGATGGTCCATATACGAGGAGGGCAGCAAGGTTCCGATCGGCACCCTCGAGACCCTCTTCGGTGGCTGGGTGTTCGAGGAAATGGGGAACTACAAGGTTCGCCTGGTGGTCACGGATCAGAGCGGTAACGCGGGCGATGCCTCCTTCAGGGTGGTGGTGAGGGACGTGGACCCACCCGAGGTGGACGGCGGACATGACATGTCAGTGAACCAGGGAACCACCGTCAGGCTGGAGCCCGTGCGCGTCACGGACAATGACCCCACATTCTCACCCTTGAACGCCACCCGCTGGCGCATCCTGGGCCCCACCGGGGACCTGAACCTCACCGGTTTCTCGATAGACTGGATCCCAAAGGAGATGGGAGTTCACCAGGCCATTGTGTACGTCAGGGACGCTGCAGGGAACGAGGGCAGTGACATAGTCTTCTACACCGTGTGGGACGTCACGCCGCCCCGTGCGTTCGCTGGCGAGGACCGCACCGTGGACATCGGGAGCGTCGTCGTCCTCGATGCCGTCGGGACGACGGACAACGACCCGGAGTTCCCGAACGGGGCCGAGTACTCGTGGTCCGTGATCGGACCAGACCTTGTGGTGTACCTTGTTGGCGAGAACGTTTCGTTCGAGGTGCCCTGGATAGGCGTGTACACCGTGACCCTCGAGGTGACGGACGCCGTGGGCAACACCGGGAGTGACACGGCCCGGATAACCTCGGTCGACCCATGGGCTCCTGTCATCGGAGCCTTCTCGCCCGACCCCGATCTCCTCAACGACCATGGCGAGATATCCGTTCTCCAGGCCATCTCCGACCAGGGCACAGGGGTGAACGCTGACCTACTGGAGATGAGGATCAAGGCACCATCGGATGGTGAATGGACCACCTGGACGGTCGTGGACGCGGGGGCTTCCGCCAGGAACATCGAGGCCTTGATAGAGGTCGACCTGCCCGAGGGAGAGAGCCTGATCCAGTTCAGGTGCTGGGACCTGGCGGGAAACGGGCCCGTGGTCTCTCCAGAGCATATCGTCCGCGTGAACTCGCGGCCCTTCGTGGTGGTGCTGAGCCCATTGAATGGGACCGACTACGGCCCATACGACGAGGTGTGGTTGGACGCGACACCCACCCGTGACCCGGACGTGGAGGACCTCCTCGTGTACCTTTGGATATCCGACCAGGACGGCGCCCTGGGTGCGGCGCCGCGGGTGCGGTCGCCCACCCTGAGCCCGGGCGTCCACCTCATCACCCTTCAGGTGACCGACGGGGTCGAGGGCCACGAGGTCGTGGTCGTGATCAAGATCACAGTGGTGCCGGAACCCTCCACGGTGCAGGACGATGACGGGACCTCATGGTACATCTGGATCGTGATCCTTCTCCTGGTCCTTGGCACCACGTACGTGATATGGGACGCGATGGTCAAGCGGCAGAGGCCCCCGCCCCCGGCGGAGGGAGAGGAGTGGGTGGAGACGCAGATCGAGGAGGAGGACACACCGAACCTGAAGCCCGAGGCAAGCCATCTGATTTCGAAAAGGTTATACCCAACCCCACTCATCGAAGGCCGGGTCAGATGAAGGGGCGCCGATTCTTCCTGTTGGCACTAGTGGTGGCAGCCCTGCTGCTGGTTCCCTACAGCACACTGACCGGTGACCACCAGTCTGGGCACACCCCGTACGACGACCTCACCGAGCGGATCCCGGAGGCCTACTTCGACACCGATGGCGACCTGCTCCGGGACGGGGAGGAGCCGATCTACGGAACATCCATCACGGACGTGGACACGGATGACGACCTCTGCCCTGACGGGGTGGAGCTTTTGCTCTGGCTGGAGCTGGCCCAGGGAGCTCCCGTCGACGAAAGGGAGTACAAGATGCCCCTGGGCGACGCCGACCGCGACGGAAGGCCCAACATACGGGACCCAGACAGCGACAACGATGGTCTTCTGGATGGTTGGGAGTTCGAGAACGGCCTGGACCCTTCCGTGGGCCACACCTTTTTACACCTGCTACCCGACCGATGGCAGTACTACCCGTTCTTCTCGGGGGCCCTCAAGGACAGGGACGGCGATCGTATGCCCGATGCTTGGGAGGCCGCTCTGGGCATCGAGAACGCCACCGACGACAGTGATGGCGACGGAGTGACCAATGTGGGGGAGTACCTGAACGGGACCGACCCGTGGGGACCGGATCGGCTCTACGGGGGCACGCCGGTCGAGGCCGACAATGACGGCGATGGGGTGGTGGACTACCTGGAGGTGGTCCTGGGTCTCGATCCCAACCGGGCCGACACGGACTCGGACGGCATCGCGGACGGCACCGAGATGTACGAGCTACGGTCCAGCCCCTTCAGTGCCGACACCGACGGGGACCTCCTGCTCGACGGCGACGAGATTGTGATCGGCACGTCGCCCATCATGAAGGACACGGACGGCGATGGCATCGCCGACCCGGACGAGGCCACAACGGACCCCACCATCCCCGACACGGACAAGGACCTGATCCCCGACCGGGAGGAGGAGGGCGCCGTTCGCGACAGTGACGGTGACGGCATCCCGGACTCCATCGAGAGAGCGTCCCAGTACTCCAACGGTCCCACCGACCCCTTCGATCCCGATACCGACCACGACGGCATCCTCGATGGCCAGGAGGATGCGAACCGGAACGGTCGCCGGGATGGGAACGACCCCACCGACCGTACCAGCGATTGGAGGGATGGGGGCGAGACCTGCCCTACCACCCGGGACACCGACGGGGGTGGGATGAACGACCGGGACGAGATATGGTTCGGTCGGGCCCCACTGAACCCCCAGGACGACGAGCTCAACGTGGACCCTCCCGACCTCCCGACCAATCCCGACCCCATAGACCCACCGAATCCCCAACCACAGCCCATCAACCTGGCAGGATGGGGGCGTGTGGTCCTGGTCGCCCTGGTGATCATGTTCGTCCTCGTGCTCACCACCATGCTCTACAACACCACCACCACCGATGAGGACTTCCTGGAGGATGTGCTCGAGGCCCTGGAGGAGGGCGAGAGGGTGCTGTACTCCATCACCCTCACCGACGACGTGAGGGAGGCCATCTTCAAGGCCTACCGCAGGTTCCTCGCGGTGATGGAGGCGTACGGTCACACCAAGGGCGAGCCCTCCACCGCCCGGGAGTTCGCGACCAGCGTCAGGGGCGCCATGGATGTGGACGGGTCCGCGCTTCACGAGTTCACCGACATATTCGAGTTGGCCCGGTACAGCGACCACGAGCTGGACCTGGGACACAGGGACAGGGCACTGGCGGCCTTCTCCTCCGTCAGGGAGAGCGTGTCCCGGAACCTGGGGCCACCCGACAGGCCCATAGTCGAGGAGGAGGGCGAGGACGAGCCACCGTCCGGGATATGGGCCCGGTTGCGTCGCATCGGAGGGCGGACGTGATGGCAGCCGACCCGCCACCCCCTTACATCAGCCGCCGCCGACCTCGAAGGCGGGCCCGGACCGGAAGGGCCCTCTCGGGTCTGTTCAGCCGCGACTGGAAGGGACTCGTGGCGTTCATCGTGGTCCTGACCTTCCTCATGGTCGCCCTGTCGGTGGCCATCACGCCACAGCAGACCAGCCAGCTCTCTGCCTACGACAATGACTGGGACGACCTCAGCAAGTTACGCGGCGACATCCTGGGAATGCCCATGAACCTGAGCGCCAGGACCGTGGACTCCTCCGCCGCTTCCCTCATGGACATCCTCGATGCGAGGGGCATGCTCTACATGGCCATAGGCGTGGAGAGGTCCTACACCTTCGCCGAGTGGAGGGCGATCCGATACTTCCTCTCCAGGGGCGGCACGGTGCTCATCGCCGACGACTACGGCCATGCGAACAGCCTGCTTCGCTACAACGGCTTCGTGGACGACCCGGCCGTGAGCCACATCTCCGACAGCCCCGAGGTCCAGTACGTCTTCTCCGGAGATACCCTGGCCGATATACGGGTCGACCGCAACCCCCGGCTGGTCCGGGTGACGGTGCCGATATGGGCCGGGCTGGAGTACGAGATATTGCTCAACGACCCCAGCTGCTTCGTCCTCAACGACAACTGGGTGGACCTGGACCCACGGGACAATACCCCGGGGGCCAACG
>JAUVRF010000021.1 GCA_030597775.1 Methanobacteriota archaeon
AGAGGTGCCTGAGGAGAAGGAACCCGCCGAGGAACGGGAGACCGATGGAGAGGTGGAGGAAGGGCCCGATGCGGCCGAACCCCCCGAGGCCATCGAGGAGGAGACCGTCGAAGTAGGTGACGAGGCCGAGATCGAGGTCACTCCGGAGGAGACCCCCGAGGGTGAACCAGAAGGGGAACCAGTGGTGGAGGAGGAGGAAGAGACCGAGATCGAGGTCACTCCGGAGGAGACCCCCGAGGGTGAACCTGAAGAGGAGCCAGTGGTGGTGGAGGAGGAAGAGGCCGAGATCGAGGTCGGTCCTGATGAGACCCCTGAGGAGGAGCCTGAAGAGGATACGGAGGAAGCCCTGATCGTCGTGGCGGCCGCTGGCATTGAGGGAGAAGTGGAAGAGAAGGCGCTCGAGGCGCAGGCAGGATCGGAGATACTCCTGAGCGGCATCCGCCCAGAGGAGAGGGCCGGGGAGGGACCGGAGGACGTACCCGAGGTCGAGAAGGAGCCGGAGGAGAAGGAGCCGGAGGGGGAGGGAGAGCCTTCCGAAGAGGAGGAGGAGCCTGCCATGGCTGCTGTCCCTCCGACCACGAAGATCGGACCTGTGGCCAAGGCGAGACCTCCCTCAAAGCCGAGAACGACCACCAGGACAAAGGCCAAGACCAAGGTCAGGCCCGCACCCAAGACCGTCAAGCGACGGAGGGGTCTGAGCAAGGGTGTTCTGGCAGTGATTGTAGCGGCCATCGTTGTCCTGGCCAGCATCGGCTCGTACTTCATCTTCTTCCAGAACGAGGACCCCGTGGCCCTCTTCACCTGGGAACCAGAGGATCCCATGGCTGGTGAGGTCATCGGCTTCGACGCCCGAGCGTCCTACGACCCTGACGACGACAGGATCGTAGAGTATCGATGGAAGTTCGGCGACGGCTCAAGTGGCAAGGGCCGTTACGTGGAGCACTCCTACGTCTCCTCCGAGACGTTCACGGTGAGCCTGACGGTCAAGGACGCAAGAGGAGGGGAGTCCACGACCCACCGCAAGGTGACGGTGGAGCCCCTCACGATCTCGATGGAACAGCCCCACGTGGGTGACCTGTTCATTTACAACGTGGGTGGTGACGCCAAGATATTCAACTTCGCCGATGGATTGATCACCTTCAAGGTCGGGAACCGGGTCTACAAGGTATACAAGGTGGACGCGACCGACATCAGCGGGACGAAGACCTTCGACGTGACCCAGCTAAGGACGGCCGCGGACGGGTTCATGCAGTCCCACGACGTCCGTGTTGAGAGGGCCGTCTACGACCTCAACGACATCTCCGGCATCATCTCCACAGAGGCCGCCGCGAACCCGAGCTTCTCGGGAACCATCATGGCAACGGTGAAGGAGGACATATGCCTCGATTGGGAGAGGCCCATCCGGAGTACGGTGTCCATGGACACGAGTTTCAACGCTCCCCTCTGGGGGAAACTGACCACGGACGACGCTGGGACCTTCTACGCCCAGCTCGACGGCATTGAGGACACCTTCAGCCTGGACGAGTTCCTGCGCAACGAGGACTTCTCCTCCGAGGACCGCCAGGTCCATGACATCGGAGATACCGGTTACAAATGGCAGGTCCAGGGCATGGAGCGGGTGGAGGGTCGATCGGTGCCCTCGATCCTCATCCAGGTGACCATGGACCGGCAGGCCCAGGAGGACAATGACCTCGTCGCCTTCCTGACCGAGGTATGGCTCGAGCCTGGCCTGTCGCAACCTTCCCAGAACCACATCTTCGTAAAGGGCAGTCAGGACGGGAACCAGTTCGAGGTCAACCTCACCGAGACCCTGACCTCCGTGTCCATGGGCTCGGATGATGGCACCGGCCCCTGTGAGGCGGATCACGAGTATAACGAGACGGAGGAGAACCCCGTGTCCTTCAGACCATTGGACAGGGTTCCCGAGCAGGGAGGGGCCGTCGATCACTTCATGTTCACTCCCGAGGAGGCCATGATCGCCGCCCGGGCGGACACCCCCGACTTCAACACCTGGTTGGTCAACCACCCGGACGCCTTCTGCCACCTGGGGAACTACACCGAGGCGAGGGGTGAGGGCACATGGGTCATGGCGTTCGGCCAGCTCGGTCTGAGCGAGCATTACGAGATCGACGTGGCGGGCACCGGGGTGCTCGACCTGTCCACGGATGCAGATTCCTACACGGACGACATGCTGCCCCTGAGCTCTCCCGAGGAGATCGGGGACATCGTCACCCTCACCCACGGCCTCCGTCTCATGAGGAATGAGCCCAACATCAGGAACAGGTGCTTCCAAGACCAGACGCCCGACTGGACGTTGTTCACGTTCAACGTGACCGAGGGGGTGAGCACCCTCTCACTTGACCCGGCGTCGGCACTGGCCGGTTCGCAAGAGACGGGCTACGTCTATCTGCTGGTGAGCAAGCAGAACAATCCCAGGTACCAGGCGGCGCTGGATGCCACCAACGGCCAGATCCTGTTCTCCTGGACCCATTCCCAGACCTTCGACCCCCTCGGATGAGGCGAATTGCCAATGGACACGGACGACCGAGAGATGAGATCGAACCGCGTGGTGATCGGCCTGTCGGGGGCCTCAGGCGCGATATACGGTGTGAGGGTGCTGGAGACCCTGGCAGCCATGCCCGATTTGGAGGTCCATCTGATAGTCACCGAGGCCGCTAGGACCCTAGTGCCCCAGGAGACGGGGCGCAGCTTGGAGGAGGTCCAGGACCTGGCGGACAAGGTCTGGGATTCTCGGAGGATGGAGTCCCCCCTGGCCTCCGGAAGCTTCCTCGTTGACGCGATGGCCGTCGTTCCCTGCTCGATATCAACGGTGGCCAAGGTGGCCCATGGCATCGGGGACACTCTGTTGACCCGGGCGTGTGCGGTCTCCCTCAAGGAGCGCAGGCGCCTGGTCATCGTGGCCCGTGAGATGCCCCTTTCCACAGTGGACCTGCGCAACCTGACCACCCTGTCCGAAGCGGGGGCCGTCGTGGCCGTGGCATCGCCCTCCTTCTACACCGGCCCCGAAACGGTGGATGACCTCGTAGACCTGGTGGCGGGCCGGGTGATCCAGCTCATGGGGCTCGATCCTGGCCCCCTCTTAAAAAGATACGTACCCTGACTTCGGCCTACGCCGTACTCCCTAGGGAAAGGTATTTAAATAAAATTCTCCCTATTACACCGTGCCAAGGCTGGCGGGTGGGATGCACCAGATGGACTATCATACCATCTCTAAGCTTATCATGGATGACGTTAACATGAGGATACTTTCAGCGACCGCATTCGAGTCGCTGTCAGCTCGTGACCTAGCATATATGTTCGATATCCCTCTCGTCTCGTGCTATCGAAAGATCAACGAGCTGGAGTCCGCTGGTCTGTTGAAATGCGTCGACAAGCCACTCAAGGCCAACGGGAAGAGGGTGCGAAAGTACAAGTCCCAGCTGATCAAGGTGGTCCTCACGTTCGAGAGGGGTAAGCTGCGCATCGCCCTGGACGTGTCTTGGAGGAGAACACAGCACTTCGAGGCCTCTTGGTCGACGGAGGGGGACAAGACCTCCTTCGGGAACGTCATCGGAGGTGCGCTCCCGGCAGACACGCTCCCAACAAAGAATTGAGTAATAACTGAAAAGGTGGTAGTTTCATCTGGTGATTTTTTCAATTGAGAAGGTCATTTTGGAGGGTCCAGGGTTGCAAAGCTATCTTGCATTCGATGATTATCATCCTTGAAAATCAATTAGGGACATTTATATATCCTACCTTAGCTAAATCCGAGGTACCTAACCTCAAAATACTCCCCAAGGGGGGGGAATATATGGAGAAAAGCCTCAACCTACCGAAGATCCTGATGGACGAGTACAATATCAGGATACTCTCTGCGACGACCTTCCAAGCGCGCAGCGCCCGGGAACTGTCCTACATGTTCGGTATCCCACTCGCTTCGTGCTACCGGAAGATCAACGAGCTCGAGAAGGCAGGATTCATAAAGGCCGAATCCCGAGAACTGACCCGCGAGGGCAAGAGGTACAACACCTACAAGTCCCAGGTCGGCTCGATAAATATCTTCTTTGAGAATGGAAAGCTTCGAATGCGCCTGCAGCTGGCTTGGCAGAAGCCGATCGACATCGTCGAGACCGCCGAGACCCTGAGGCTGAAGAAGTAGAATGCTCGATCCTTTTCATCAACGGCCCACGCGCTAGCATGGGCCATCTCCCTTTTTTTTCCCATGACCATCCGACCACGAGCGGATGCTGGATTCCGTGGGCCGACTTCTGAAACAAAGCCTTTTCTACCGCCGGGAGCATAACTGGCGCCGGTGGACAGGATGACCAAACATCTGATCTCCGTGGCCGACCTCGAGGGTCGGTTGGAACAGCTCATCGACAGGGCGATCGAGATGAAGCGGGCCTTCAAGGCCGGCGACGCTCCCCGACTGCTGGATGGACGGGCCCTCGCGATGATATTCGAAAAACCCTCCACCCGGACCCGGGTCAGCTTCGAGGTGGCCATGTTCCAGCTCGGTGGCCACGGCCTGTTCCTGTCACCCAAGGACCTTCAGATGGGCAGGGGTGAGACCGTCGAGGATACGGCGCGGGTGCTGTCCCGCTTCGTGGACGCCATCATGTACCGTGCGTTCTCCAACGAAGTGATGCGCCAGCTGGCGGGCGCGGCCACCGTGCCCGTCATCAACGCCCTTGACGACCTGGAGCACCCCTGCCAGATCGTGGCCGACCTCATGACCATGAAGGAACACTTCGGCACCCTCAAGGGCCTGAACGTCGCCTACGTGGGCGACGGCAACAACGTGGCCAACTCCCTGGCCCTGGGATGCGCCATGGTGGGGGCAAGGTTACTCCTGGCGAATCCCCCTGGCTACGACATGGACCGCCAGGTCCTGGAGAGGGCGCGCGAGTTCGCCGCCGGCACCGGTACCGCCATCGAGACCGGCCGGGACCCCGCCTGGGCCGCGGGAGGGGCCGACGTGGTGTACACCGACGTCTGGACCTCCATGGGAGACGAGTCCGAGGAGGGTGACCGGGAGGCCATCTTCAAGCCCTACCAGGTCAATGAGGAGCTGATGCACAAGGCGGCCAGCGGTGCGGTGTTCATGCACTGCCTCCCCGCCCACCGGGGCCTCGAGGTGACCGACGGGGTGGTGGACGCGGACTACAGCATCGTCCTAGACCAGGCGGAGAACCGCCTGCACGCCCAGAAGATGATCCTCGTGGATCTCATAATCGGCTAGGGATGATGTCTTCACACCCAGGGCAGGATGGGCCTCTCGTATACCTCGTTGAGCAAGGTCGCCCAGGCCACGTAGATCGCGATGAAGGCACAGAGGATGCCCTCGTATCCGGCGATGGTGTGGATCGTCTCGTTGTACTGGCCTGCGGCGAGCAGGAAGAACAGGACCGTCAAGGTGAGGAAGATGGCCTGTAGCCCCTTGCTGAGCTTGAGGGTGATGATGAACATCAGTCCGGTGAAGATGCCCCACACGCCCAGGAAGGCGGCGAAGCCACCCTTGAACGCCTCGGAACTCTCCCCGATATCCGCGTCAGCCAGGATGTGCCACAGGGCAAGACCCATCCAGAAGGCTCCGAAGGAGGAGAAGGCGGTGGCCCCGAAGGTGTTCCCCTTCTTGAACTCCCACATGCCAGCGCAGAACTGGGCGATACCACCGAACATCATCCCGTAGGCCAGGACCAGGGAGATCGTCTCGCTCTCCACTGCCCCGGAGTTGACCAGGTTGAGCAACAGTGTGGTAATGCCGAAGGCGAACAGGCCGAGGGGGGCGGGGTTCGCTATCTTCTCCCCACCATCGAGGGCCATGCTCGCATGGGTCGCAAGCTTCACCTCGAGGGCGGTAAGCCGGGTTTCGATATCCTGAGACACATCTGCCATCGTAGTTCACCAACCGGTCGTGCGTCCAACGGGTCGGCCAGTGGAAGCTGGCCGGGGGTCCGGATGGGGGATATATTCCCTTTATTTAAATATATCGAGTCGACTCTGATTCAGGCGACGAAGGTTTCCCCTAGAGGCGCATGTCATCAAGGGCCTTGCAGACCTGGAACAGCCCAAAGTGGAAACGTTTTTGTCCCGCGAAAGCCTTCGAGCCGCGCTGCTCATCGTGGGCGATACCTGGACCGGGTCTGTCGCGTGGGTAGCGCACCTGGAGGAGTGGTCATGGAGCGAGCGGTAGTTGTCATCGGAGGCGGCATAGGTGGTGTGCAGGCCTCCTTGGACCTTGCCAACGGCGGCATCAAGGTCTACCTGGTGGAACGACAGCCCAGCATAGGGGGGATGATGGCGCGTCTGGACAAGACATTCCCCACCAACGATTGCTCCATGTGCATCCTCTCCCCCAAGCTGGTGGAGGTCGCCCGCCACCCCAACATCCACCTGTTGACCAACTCCGAGGTGCGATCCGTGGCCGGTGAGGCTGGCGACTTCACAGTCAGCGTGGTCAGGCACCCCAGGTACGTGGACATGGACAAGTGCATCGCCTGCAACACCTGCAGCGAGAAGTGCCCCACGAAGGTCCCCTCCGAGTTCGAGGAGGGCATGGCGCCACGGAAGGCCATCTACGTCCTGTTCCCCCAGGCGGTCCCCCTTAAGTGGACCATCGACCCCGAGCACTGCCTCTACCTGACCAAGGAGAAGTGCGGCATATGTGCCAAGGTATGCCCCGCCGACGCCGTGAACTTCGAGGACACCGAGGAGGTGGTCCAGGTGGACGCCAGCGCCATCGTTGCCGCCCCCGGGTTCGCCCCGTACGACCCCTCGGCCCTGTCCGAGTTCGGCCACGGCCGGTATCCCAACGTCATCACCAACCTGGAGTTCGAGCGGATGCTGAACGCCTCTGGTCCCACGGGGGGTCACCTGATCCGACCGGCGGACGGCGAACCGCCCAAGCGCATCGCCTTCCTCCAGTGCGTGGGGTCCCGGGACGAGAAGGCCCAGAGGTGGTGCTCCTCCTTCTGCTGCATGGCAGCCATCAAGGAGGCCATCATCGCCAAGGAGCACGCGCCGGACCTGGGGGACCTGCACATCTACTTCATGGACATCCGGGCCTACGGCAAGGAGTTCGAGGACTTCTACGTCAAGGCGGAAGAGGAGCACGGCATCGGCTTCACCCGTTGCCGCGTCCCGGGCCTGGTCGAGCACCCCAAGACCCGCGACATCCACCTGGACTACGTTGAGGAGGGAACGCTGGAGCCCCTATCGGCCACCTACGACCTGGTCGTCCTGTCCACCGGGATGTCCAGGCCCGAGGGCGCCGAGGAGCTGGCGGAGGTCCTGGGCATCGAGCTGGCCGAGGATGGCTTCTGCGCCACCGACGCCGCCACCAACCTACGCACCAGCAGGGACGGTGTCTTCGTGTGCGGCGCCTTCTCGAGCCCCAAGGACATCCCCGAGACGGTGGCCCAGGCATCGGGCGCCGCGGGGATGGCCGCCGCTGTCCACCTGAGGTCGGAGGATCGACTCCCGGCCGCCGAGGCGCCCCCCCTGGACCGGGACGTGACCGGGGAGGAGCCACGCGTCGGCGTCTTCGTGTGCCACTGCGGCACCAACATCGGTGGCATCGTGGACGTGCCGTCGGTGGCAGAGTTCGCCAGGGGCCTTCCTGGCGTGGTCCACGCCGAGGACAACCTGTACTCCTGCTCCCAGGACGCCCAGGAGCTCATCAAGGAGCGGATACGCGAACACGATCTCAACCGCGTGGTGGTGGCCTCCTGCACGCCCCGCACCCACGAACCCCTGTTCCGGGCCACCGTCCGCGAGGCGGGCCTCAGCCCTTACCTCTTCGACATGGCCAACATCCGGGACCAGTGCTCCTGGGTCCACCAGAAGGAGCCGGAGCGGGCCACCGAGAAGGCCAAGGACCTGGTGACCATGGCCGTCAGCCGCGCAAACCTGCTCACGCCCCTTGACGACGCAAGCATCGCCATCATCCCCAAGGCCATGGTGCTCGGCGGGGGCCTGGCGGGCATGACCGCCGCCCTGGCCATCGGCGACCAGGGCTTCGACGTCCACCTGGTGGAACGGGAGGGCTCCCTGGGCGGCAACCTCAAGCGGGTGAGGCTGCTCCTGGACGGCGACCCCCAGGCGATGGTGGACGACCTCATCAGGCGCGTCAACGAACACCCCCGGGTCCACGTGCACCTGGGACGCCATGTGGAAGACATCTCCGGCTACGTGGGCAACTTCACCACCAGGCTCAGCGGGGGCGAGCAGCTTGACCACGGCGTGGTCGTGGTGGCCACCGGCGGGACCTCCCACGAACCAGCGGAGCACATGTACGGCCAGGACCCGAGGGTCGTCACCCAGCTGGAGTTCGAGGCCCAGCTGGCGGCCGCCGAGGACCTGCCAGACTCCGCCGTCTTCATCCAGTGCGTGGGCTCCCGCAACGAGGAGCACGCCTGGTGCAGCCGTGTCTGCTGCGGTGCCACGATCAAGGAGGCGCTGCACCTCAAGGGCATCAATCCCGACGCCGCCGTGTACGTCCTCTACCGGGACATCCGCACCTACGGCCTGCGAGAGGATGCCTACCGCGAGGCGGCGGAGAAGGGCGTCATCTTCATCAGGTACGAGCCCGACGACCCCCCGAGGGTGGTCAGGGAGGGCGATGGCCTGTCGGTCCAGGTCAAGGACGAGGTACTGGGCGACTCGATCGCTCTCCCCGCCGACCGGGTGGTGCTGGCCACCGCCATCATGCCCCGGTCGGACAACAAGACCTTCGCCAAGATGCTCAAGGTGCCCCTGTCCAAGGACGGTTTCTTCCTGGAGGCCCACGTGAAGCTGCGGCCCCTGGACTTCGCCACGGAGGGGGTCTTCGTGTGCGGCATGGCCCACTGGCCCAAGACGGTGGACGAGACGGCGGGCCAGGCCTACGGCGTGGCCGCCCGGGCGGCCACCATCCTGTCGCTGACCAAGCTGGAGACCGAGGGCATCGTCAGCAGTCCCGACCCGGAGCTGTGCCGAGGGTGCGGACGCTGCGTGGGGGTCTGCGAGTACGGCGCCCCCGAGCTGGTGGAGACATCCCCCGGGATATGGGTCTCCAAGGTCAACGAGGTGCTGTGCAAGGGCTGCGGCAAGTGCGCCGTCGCCTGCCCCACCAAGGCCATCTCGATGCGTCACTTCACCGACGACCAGATATATGCGATGCTCGAGGCGCTGCTCCGGGGGGTGAGCTAGTTGACGACCTTCGAACCCGAGATCGTGGCAATGTGCTGCAACTGGTGCTCCTACGCCGGGGCCGACCTGGCGGGCGTGAGCCGCATCCAGTACCCCCCGAACGTGCGCATCCTCCGGGTCATGTGCTCAGGCCGGGTGGAGGTGGGCCACATCATCCGGGCCCTGGAGATGGGCGCCGACGGCGTGCTGGTCACCGGCTGCCACCCGGGCGATTGCCATTACATCTCAGGCAACGAGCAGGCCGAGAAGGCAATGGCCGCCGCCAAGGAGATCCTGGCCATCCTGGGCATGGAGGACAGGCTGAGCCTGGAGTGGATATCCGCAGCCGAGGGCCAGAGGTTCGGCCAGATGATGACCGACTTCGTGGAGAGGATCAGGGCGCTGGGCCCCAACCCCATGAAGGAGGCCAAGGTGAGCCGCGGAAGACCCGGTGACGTCCCCGGACGCCTGGAGGACCTGGTGGACAGGACGGGGGTCATGTACTGCCTGGAGTGCGGCAAGTGCGAGGCCACCTGTCCGATCACCAGGATGGAGATCGCGTACTCGCCCATGCTCATCGTGGAGGAGGCCCTCCGGGACCTGCCGGAGGAACTGGAGGCGGACAAGGGGCTGTGGAACTGCATCACCTGCGGCCTGTGCAGCCACCGCTGTCCCTCGGGTGTGGACTTCCTCGAGTTCGTGCGTCAGGCGCGAGAGGTGGAGACCTCCTCCTGCGACAGGTGCGCCCACGGAGGGGTCTTCCACGCCCTGGCGGGCATAATGGCCAACGAGGCTGTCTCGCAACCCGGCAGGCTCGACTGGGTCGAGGACGGCATGGAGGTGGCCGAGAAGGGAGAACTGCTCTACTTCACCGGTTGCCTGCCCTACTTCGAGCCCGTGCTCTGGGACGTGGACGTGCACCCGGCGGGTGCCCTCGGGTCCACCGTCCGCGTGATGAACCACGCCGGCATAGTCCCCGTGGTGATGGCCGACGAGAGGTGTTGCGGCCACGACCTGGTCTGGAGCGGCCAGTCGGGGACCGCGTTCGCGGAGCTGGCCCGCCTCAACGTTGAGGCCATCAAGGCGACGGGGGCGAAGCGGGTGGTGTTCACCTGCCCCGAGGGTCTTCGCACCTTCGCGCAGGACTACCCGAGGGTGCTGGGAGAGGACGCCATCGACTTCGAGCTGCTCCACATCACCCAGCTGTTCGCCGAGCTCATCGAGGATGGGAGGCTGGAGCTCCCGGAGGGCACCGATGGGACGGTCCCCCTGACCATCCAGGACCCGTGCCGGCTTGGCCGTCACATGGGCATAGTGGATGCTCCCCGGAAGGTCCTGGACAGCCTGCCAGGATACGAGCTCCGGGAGATGGAGCACCACGGGCTAAACGCCCACTGCTGCGGCACGTCCTCCTGGCTCAACTGCGGCACCTTCTCCAAGCGCATCCAGGTGGAGAGGATGACCCAGGCCGAGGACGCGGGGGCCGACCTGCTGGTCACCGCGTGCCCCAAGTGCTTCTCCCACTTCAACTGCACCCTCAACGAGCCCGGGTCCGACGACACACCGCCCAAGCCCGCGGTGGAGATCGTGGACATCTCGGTGCTCCTTTCAAAGACCCTCGGCCTCGAAGGAGGTGGTGATCGATGACAAAGGATGAGAGCGTCCTCATCACCGGGGGCGGGATAGCCGGCTTCCAGGCCGCCCTCGACCTGGCCGCTGCGGGCGTGCAGGTGCACATGGTCGAGAAGTCCCCCAGCATCGGTGGCCGCATGGCCCAGCTGGACAAGACCTTCCCCACCAATGACTGCTCCATCTGCATCCTCGCCCCTAAGATGATCGAGACCTACGGCCACAAGAACAGCAACGTGCGGACCTACGCCGAGGTCCAGAAGGTATCGGGTTCCATCGGGGACTTCCAGGTGGAGATCCTCCAGAAGGCCCGCTTCGTGTACGAGGACAAGTGCACGGGCTGCGGGGCCTGCATGGAGAAGTGCCCCAAGAAGGTGTCAAGCGAGTACGAGATGGGCCTAGCAGACCGGCGCGCCATATACTTCCCCTTCGCCCAGGCGGTGCCCCGGGTGGCCACCATCGACAAGGACAGCTGCATTCACTTCAAGACGGGCAAGTGCCTGCTGTGCGTCAAGGAGTGCCAGGCGGATGCCATCGACCACAAGATGGAGGACGAGGTCATCACCGTCAACGTCGGGGCCATCATCGTGGCCACCGGCTTCGATGTCTACATGCCCTACGAGATGGAGGAGTACGGGTACGGCCGCTACGAGAACGTGGTCACCGCCATGGAGTTCGAGCGCATCATCAACGCCGCGGGGCCCACCCAAGGCCACATGCAGCGCCTGTCGGAGGACAAGGGCAGGCCCAAGCGGCTGGCCTTCATCCAGTGCGTGGGCGCCCGGGA
>JAUVRF010000110.1 GCA_030597775.1 Methanobacteriota archaeon
TAAGCTCCTTTACATATATACCACTTTCCCCCCTGACCTCCACTGTGGCCTTGCCGCCAGAGAGGTCCACAAGGATCAGTTCCTTGACCAAACGGGCCCTCTCCTTGTCGGCCCTGCGATGGGCCACCCTCTGGGGGGTGCGTTGCTTGATGACGGTGCCCGAGAGCGTCACCGCGGCCTCCTCGAGCTCCTCTCGGGTCGCTCCCTCGTCCACGTTGAACGAGATGAGGTAGCTCTTCTCCCATGTGGCGTCCTTGAGGGCGACCACCTCGGACTTCTCCGAGGGACGCAGTCCACTGACCACGACCCGGCCGGCGGCGTGCCCGTTCACCCGTTCCTCCATCTCCTCCGGGGACCAGGAACGACTGCGGGGGTTCCGGATCTCCAGCACGAAGGGCCGTCCCCGACCCAGCATGCGGGCGTCGATGTCCTCCCGGCCGGCGCCGTGGAGGGCGTGCTCCTTCCCCTTGAGCGCCTCCATGAATGGCTCGGCGATCAACTGCTCGACTGAGGTGGCGTACTGCTGGCCCGTGCCTTCGCAGGCCTCGCAGCCCTTTCCACGGCATCGCCGACACGGCCATCGGGTCTGGGGGATGCCCCGCTCGAGCTTGGTGTAGCGGCCGTACACGTACACCGAACGGACCTGGACGGTCACGGTGTTGAACTCCGGGTCCACCAGCACTGTGATGTCGGGGGTCTCGAAGTTCACCTCGCCATCTGAGGCCTCCTCTACCCGGCGGCCCACCTCCCGGTTGACCTCGGACTTGAGAGGCTCGACCCATGCCGAGGGGAAGGGCTTGGCCAGGTCCTTCTCCATGCGGGCGACCCTCTTGGGCACCTTGGTGCCCACCAGGAAGGAGTCCCACTCGTAGTCCTCCAGGGCCACCTGGACCTCCTTGGCCAGGTCATCGTACTCCTCGACCAGACCCTCGCAAAGGACGCAGTCCACGGGAGGCACTGGCTCGGCCTCGGGGTCGGCGAACTGACGCATGATCTGCCCCCGCTGGGAGTTTGAACCGTGGTCGGCCTTGCCCAGGTGCCTTCCAAGGCATGCGTCGCAAAGGCGGTGCCGCTCGACCTCCTCCGTGACGGCCCGCTCCACCCGTGGGTCGCCCTCCAACAGGGATACCAGGTCCTCCATCGGAGCACCCAATACCGAGCCTATATAAAAGGTTGATGGGCCAACCCGCGGACCGCCAGGGGGGACCTCACACGAAGGACACGGCCAGGACCATGAGCCCGATGAACAGCAGGACCAGGGCGAAACCCATCTTGATGTACGGGCGCCACACCTTTCGTCTCATGCCTCCGCCCTCCATCCTGAGGAGCTCCAGCATGGGGACGACGGGCCTCCTGTACCACCCCTCGACGACCACCTCGGTGCCCACCCACCTATGGGTCCGGAAGGCACCCTGGAAGAAATCGATGAGTCGCGCGATGCTCTTGTAGTCTATCAACATCAGGCCGGTTCCGTCGTCGATCTTGAGGTCCTCGGAGAAGAACATGCCCGGGATGCCCCTTCCGATCACCACACCCCTGAGCCTGACGGGGGTGCCCCGGACGGGGCTGGCCTTGGGGTCGGCCAGGAGGTCCCTCACGCGGGCTTCCTTGAACACCAGGGGGTGCCGGTAGAACCGGAAGTAGAGGAAACCGAAGAGGCCCGCCCAGGCCAGGGTCAGACCCCCCATGAGGATGATGTCGTCGTAACCGAAGAGGAACATGAACACGGCGATCACGAAGCCCCAGATGAAGGACCATTTGGCCATGATGTCGCCCAGGAAGTCGTCCCAGTAGGACTCGGGCTGCTCCTTATCGAACACGATGAAGGGCATCTGCCCCTGCTCCTCCGCCAGCTTGTTGAGGGCCAGGATGCGCTTGGCCGGCAGGGGGTGGGTCATGTTGAGCTCGTAGAAGAAGCCCCAGGGGTTCCACAGGTCCCAGGACATGGTGTCCTTGATGGCTTCCTTCTCGAGGGAGCCAGTGGCGGTGGTGGACTGGACCGCCAGGCCGCGGGCCGAGTGGGCGCTGAAGAACATGAGGGCGTTGGAGTGGTGGGCGTCCTGCTTCCTCCGGTCGTCCACGTCCAGGCCCCTGCCCTCCGTGGCCAGCCCGTAGGCGATCTTGACGAGGGCCGAGGAGAGCTTGTTGGGCTTCTTCGTGGTCTCGGCACTGTACCTGTCGGCCCAGTACTCCCGGTAGCGGGAGACCAGGAGGGAGATGAAGTTCGCGATGAGGTACATGAGGAAGGCGATGGCCCCGATGCCCGCCACGGCGACCCCGAGGGCACCACCGTTGCGGGACCTGCCAGCGAGCCTGCCGATGCGGAAGGCCCACCGGGCGATGATGAAGAAGGTGAGGACGATGGCGGTGATAACGGTCATCACCACGAAGTCGTTGTGGACGATGTGGCCCATCTCGTGGGCGGCCACCGTCTCCGCCTCGTCGTCGTCGCAGTACTTGAACACGCCGTTGGTCAGCACCAGGTGGGCCTTGTTGCGGGTCCACCCGAAGGCGAAGGCGTTGGGGTTGTCGTCGGGGACCACGCCCACCATGGGAACCTTCACGTTGCTGTCCTGGGCCATCTTCGCGACGGACCGGTACATCTTCTCGTACCGGGGGTCCAAAAAGCCATGCTCGGGGCCTATCCAGACTATCTTGTAGATCCACTTGACGATGTAGGGGGAGATGCCCCATTGCAGGGTCACCACGATGCCGGCCAGCGCCAGGGGGATGATCAGGACCCATATCCCCTCGACCATCCCGATGTACTCCAGGTAGAATGCGATCATCATCGCGAAAGCGAAAAGCAGCCCGAAGATGAGAGCTATCGCGATGGACATTCGAAGAAGTAGACCCAGATACACACCCAGGTCACAACCGGCCCCCGGTCAGAAAAGCCTTTCGCTTCCCTGGCAGGTGCTGACACACCTTCACCCCACCCCCCCGGGTCCCTTGATATAGCGCCATCACCAGGTACCCTTGGAGACAGCAGTGAGGCTTGACGGTCACATTCTGGACGTGTTCCCCGACGAGCGCAACGACCTGATGGTGCTGTGGATCCGCACCGCATCGGGCGTCGAGCGGGTGGTGGACACCTTCTGGCCCACCTTCAACGTGGTGGCGCCCCTGGACGACCTGCGCAACCTGGGCCGACGGATGGAGGCCCTCCCCGCGGTGCGCGGCGTGGAGCTGGAGCGCCGGCGGGCGGGCCTGCTGGACGGGGACCAGGAGCGGGACGTGCTCACGGTGGAGGTGGGCCGATACCGGCAGATGCGCACCCTGGCCGACATGGTCGACCGCCTGGGGGGCTACAGGGACTTCGAGCTGTACAACGTGGACATCCGCCTGGCCCAGCGCTACCTCATCGACCGGGACGCCTTCCCCATGGCCCGGGTCAGCGTGTCGCGGCACCTGGAGTGCCTGGACCAGCGGCTGGCCATGGAGTACGAGGTGCCCCTGATGCGCCGGGCGGAGCTGGAGGTGGAGGCACACCAGACAGGCCGGGTGCTGCGGGAGACCGACCCCCTGCTACGCATAATCCTGACCCCGCTGCCCCCCGTGGGCGGGGCGCCCGGGGAGGGGCTGGCGGAGGGCATGGGGAACGGGAAGGGAGAGGCCCAGGGAGAGGCCCAGGGGGAGACCCAGGGAGAGCCCCTGGTGCTGGAGGCGGAGGCGGGGGAGGAGGCCGCCGTCCTGGAGGAGGCCACCCGCCAGCTGGACCGCCTGGACGTGGACGTGCTGGAGACCCGGGACGGGGACTCGGCCCTAGTCCCCTACCTGCGGGCGCGGGCGGAGGCCTCCGGCGCGGCCCTGCGCCTGGGCCGGGAGGAGGACCCCCGGGTGGCGGCCCGGAAGGAGCGCAGCTACCATTCCTACGGGCGCATCGTGTACAAGCCCCCCTTCCAGGCCCTGCGGGGCCGCATCCACGTGGACCGGTCCTCCTCCTTCCTGCACCGGGAGTCGGGCCTCCACGGCCTCATCGACCTCTCCCGCATCTCCCAGATACCCCTGCAGGTCCTCTCCCGCCTGTCGCCGGGCACCGCCATATCGTCGATGCAGGTGCACCACGCCCTCACCCGGGGCTACCTGGTCCAGTGGCGCAAGAACCTGCCCGAGTCCTTCAAGACCGCCGACGAGCTGTGCCGTCTGGACCGGGGCGGCATGATCCTGGAGCCCAAGGTGGGCATCTTCGGCGGCGTGGTGGAGATGGACTTCGCCTCCCTGTACCCCAACCTCATCGTCAAGCACAACATCTCCCCCGAGACGCTGAACTGCCCCTGCTGCCGCGGACCCGAAAGGATGGTGCCGGGCACCCCCTACCACACCTGCGCCGACCGGGACGGACTGATCCCCGCGGTGCTGCGGCCGGTGCTCCAGCGCAGGTTCTACTTCAAGCGCATGCGGTCCCACCGGCCCGACCGCCGTTCCGAGTACGAGCAGAAGCAGCTCATCCTCAAATGGCTGCTGGTGACCTGCTTCGGCTACACGGGATACAAGAACGCCCGCTTCGGCCGAATCGAGTGCCACGAGTCCATCACCGCCTCCAGCCGGGAGGTGATGCTGGACGCCAAGGAGGTGGCGGAGGCGGCGGGCTACGAGGTGCTCCACGGCATCGTGGACTCCATTTGGCTGCTGCCAACCTCCCCCCTGGCCACGCCTCCCGAGGTGGTCTCGGACCGCATCTCCCAGCTCATCGGCATCGACCTGGACCTGGAGGGGGTGTACAAGTGGATCGCCTTCCTGCCCTGCAAGGGCACCGGGGTGGGCGCCCTCAACCGATACTACGGCGCCCTGGAGGACGGCACCATGAAGGTCCGGGGCATCGAGCTGCGTCGCCGGGACACGCCCCCCTTCCTCAAAAAGGCCCAGCAGGAGATGCTGGACGTGCTGCGCGAGGCGGACGACCCCGAGGGGTTCAGGGCCCTGGTGCCCGAGGCGCTGCGGGCGCTGCGCCGGCGGGCGGACCAGCTGCGGTCGGGGGATGTGGACCCCGCCGAGCTGCTGTTCACCACCAGCCCCTCCAAGGAGCTGGACGAGTACCAGCAGATGAACGTGAGCGCCGCCGCCCTCCACCAGCTCAAGGACGAGGGGGTGGAGAGCCAGCCGGGGCGCAGCGTCCAGTACCTGGTGGCCGACGCGTCCTCCGGGGACTGGCGGAGGAAGGTGCTGATCCGCGAGCGGCTGGACCTGTTCCAGCGGTACGACCTTGCCCACTACCTCAAGGTGCTTGCACGGACGGGAGAGAGCCTGCTCCTCCCCCTGGGCTACGACGAGCAGAGGGTGCTCGACGCCCTGTCGGGTCAGGTGCAGGACACGCTTCCCGACTGATGGGCCGAACGCGGCAGGGCCCGGCCTCGTTGTAACGGAAGTTCGTGAACATTGCGAGGGGCCTATCCCTCGATGTGTCCCTGCTGGAGCAGGTCATCGTCGGAGCTGGCTAGGGAGTAAGCGTGGAGCATCTCGATGGTGAAGCCCACGATGAACATGGCCAGGGCGAGTACCAGGAACCGCCACTGGGTCACGCCGAGGTTGATGGGGTTGCCGTTGATGGGGTCCCAGAGGATGACCAGCACCGTGCCGATGCCGCCCGCGATGAACATCCCTAGACCCGCCCGCTGGAACAATCGCTCCATGAGGGTGGGCTTGGACATGCTCACCAAGGCCGCGTGATCGTCGGCGCTGACCTTGACGGCGGTGCCGAAGGCCTGCTCCACCTCCTCCTCCTCCGCCAGGTCCTCCTCGTACGAGAGGTCGAGTTCGTACAGGTCCGAGTCGGAGTCGTCCTGCAGGGGGCCGTCGTCCAGGTCCGCCTCCATGGCGGCGATCTCGGCCTCCAGGGCGTCCTCGTCCAGGTCGGTGAGGTCGATGTCGCCGTCCAGCTCGTAGTCCGCCTCGAGCTCACCCGAGACGAGGCCGGGGTCTTTGGTCTCATCCCCGCTGGAGACGAAGATGGCCCCGCAACCGGGGCAGCTCTTGTCCTCATCGGTGACCGGTGTCTGACACATGGGACACTGGAACTCTATGTACTCCTCGTACTGGTCAGCAAGAGGGTCTGGGATGGTGTTTCCTGGAGTCGGCATCCTATCGTCCTTTTTGATGTCAGGATTCCCTATTTGAACGTTGGGCCACCATTATTGCATATGATAAGCATGGAACGACAAAGCTGGCCCTCATTCTCATAGAATGAGAAAAACATATAGCTCGACCTATTGACCGGCCTCACGTTCGGTGCGCGCTCCCTTCACGACTATGCGCAGCGCGCAGGCCTTGCACACGCCCTCCCTCAGGACGGGTTCTCCGCATTCGAGGCATGGGGAGAGGTCCGCGGCGGGGAAGGTCGTCTCGAGGGCGGGCCTGA
>JAUVRF010000358.1 GCA_030597775.1 Methanobacteriota archaeon
TATCATCCAGCGAGGAAAGCCTCCGAACTCTCTTCAGGTCGATACCCCCCTTACTGACCTGGACCCTCTCTCCTTTTGGGGCCCGTCTCCCAAGGTCCAGCCTGGGCCATGTTGCGAAACAGGGGTCCCCCCGGGGAGATCAGAACTTGACCTTGACCTGCCTGCCGACCTCGCGGGCGGTCTTCATGTGGGTGCTGAGCTGGACCAGGGGTTGCAGCACCCTGGGGTCGGAGATGCCCTCCCGCTTGGACCGCTCGATACCCCTATCGAGGAAAATGGCGAAGCCGCCGGTGGCCTGGACAGGGACCGGACCCAGCATGAGCAACGTCATCAACTGGTCGGTGTCCAGCACGATCCTGGAACCGCCCACCTCCACCTTGATGGCCTTGGCCGACTTGTTCTCGTAGTAGGCGTGGCCCATCTTCCTGACCCTGTGGGCCGGGGTCTTCTTTCCCTTGGGATTGGTCCTGACGACCCCCATCACCATCCTGTGTCCAGGGTTGCCATCGGGGCGCTGGAGCGCCTCCACCCCCGTGGTCAGCAGGGCGGATTCCATGTGTGCGTTGATGGGGTAACGGATCTCCATGTGGCAACCGAAGGCGGCCTCGGGTCCGGCGCCGGACTTGTCGGCCGCGGCGTTGGCAGGACAGCTCATGCAGTCGCTGAGGAAGTAGTCCAGCTCCGAGAGCTCCTTCCGGAGCTTGGCCTCGGGGGTCTCCACGCCTCCCGTGGGGACCTCGAGGATCTGCGCGGTCGCCACGGTACCCGCACCCCTCTTGGGGACATTCTCCCTGGCCTTCTTGACCAGGTTCATCAGGCGCTCTTCGCCCATCTCCTTCTTGGGGCGGCAAGGTAGGTCGATCAGGTACTCGATGCCCATGGTATCACCCGGATGTTTGACGGGGGTCGTGAAGGCGCTCATGTGGCATATTGTTTTCGCGACCCGGCCCGGCCGGGGTTGTCAATTTCAACCTATTGCTACTCAATAATTTGTAAGAACTAATTCCCGGGTAATTATAAATATCACCAGACAATCATACATGCTACGCGCGGCACGGAAGGTGCGTGCGCTCGATTTCTGGAGGATTGAAAATGAAAGGAAATGTACTGAGAAAATCCGCTGTGTGGGCCACGTTCCTGGTCCTGGTGATATCGCTGGGACTGGTCGCGATCCCGACCGCTGCCGAGGACGCTCGCGTCCATGTGACGGGCAACAACACCTGGATCGTCGGCAATTATGGTGATAACTTCGTCTACGACGGCGTGGGTTACACCCCGACGTCCGGCTTCCTGAACATTGACGTGTCAGAGGAAGCCAATACGGGCATCGTGGTCGCCACCTGGGAAGCGACCGACTACTACGGCCATACCGGCACGTTCACCGCCATCATCGACGAGTTCATGGGCGAGGCCGATTGGATGGACGGTGGCATCACCTCGGACATCGCGGTGCACGGGGACACCGGTCGTGGACCACCTGTGCTACCCACGATGAACGCCTACCTGGCCGGCTACGGCCTGGGTGACGTGTACGTCAACGGTGTACTGATGTGGGAGGACCTGGATGCCCACTTCATGATCACCGAGGGCACCCGCGACAAGGTGGACCGTGCCGTGTGGAACGCGGACGGGTCCGGGTACTACAGCCCCATGGCCCCCTCGGACGGCAAGGTCTTCCCGAACGAGATGGTCACCCACATCGTGCTGCATTCGACCGAGGCGGACACGGGCAACTTCCCCGCCTTCACCGAGTTCTTCCACATCAATTACGAGAACATCGGTAAGACCCATGTGACCGGTACCAACACCCGCATCGTGGGCAATTACGGTGACAACTTCGTCTACGACGGCGACGGCTACGAGGCCACCTCTGGTTTCGTTACCATCAACGTCAACGACGTGACCAACACCGGCTCCGTCGTGGCGACTTGGGAGGCAACGGACTACTACGGTTACTCCGGCGTCTTCACCGCCGTCATCAGCGAGTTCATGGGCGAGGCCGACTGGATGGACGGTGGCATCACCCAGGGCATCTACGCCCACGGCGACACCGGACGCGGGCCCCCCGTGCTGCCCACGATGTACGCCTACATCGCGGGTTACGGCGTGGGAAACGTGTACGTGGACGGCGTCCTCGTCTGGGAGGACCTGGACGCCCACTTCATGGTCACCGAGGGCACCCGGGACCCTGTGATGAACAAGGTCTGGAACGCTGACGGCACCGGGCTGTTCAGCCCCATGGCTCCCGCCGATGGGAAGGTCTTCTCGGACACGTTGCTCACCCACGTTGTGCTGCACTCCGTGGAGGAGGATACGAACAACTTCCCCGCCTTCACCGAGTTCTTCCACATCAACTACGAGACCACGTCCATCTCCGCGGTGGACGTCGGCGTGCTCGTGGACCAGAGGCTGGCACCCCTCCAGACCGACCTGGAGATGGCCAAGTTGCGGGTCACCGCCCTGGAGAACGACCTTCTGGAGGCCGAGGACGCCATCCTGGCCCTCGATAACGACCTGGTCGTCGCCGGTGTGGACATCTCGGACCTGCAGGCCGCCCTCGCCGAGGCGATGGATGCCATCGACGAACTGGAGATGGAACTGGAGATGGCCAACGAGGACATCGAGAGCAACCACGATGAGATCCACGACGCCCAGGAGGTCATAGTGGTCCTCCAGGACGCGATAGCGGACCTGGTGGACGACCTGGACATGATCTCGGCAGACCTCTTGATGGCCGAGGAGGGCATCGCCGACCTGGAGACGGGGCAGGCGGATGGGTCGACCAGATTGGACGACCTTGACACCAACGCGGACGACACCAACACGCGGGTGAACCAGCTGGAGGACGACACCAAGACGCTGGATAACGACGTCTCGGGCCTCTCCACCATCGGATACGCGGCAGTGGCGATCGCGATCATCGCCCTCCTGGTGGCGGTCGTGGCGGTCGTCTGGGCCAAGAGCGAGAAGTGATGGA
>JAUVRF010000005.1 GCA_030597775.1 Methanobacteriota archaeon
AAGAAGATCGAGGTCGAGGCCCCCGAGCCCGAGAACCTCATCCCCTCTGCCTACGCTGGTGCGGACGTGGTGCTCAAGAAGGGAGACACGTGGACCTTCCTGGGGACCGGCACGGACCAGGACGGGCGCGTGGTCGCATACGAATGGGACCTCGACGGGAATGGTGCCTTCGATACCTACAGCGAATCCGATGGCAACCTGAACTATGTCTTTTCAGAAGTGGGCTACAGGACCCTGAGGTTCCGGGTGACCGACGACCGGGGTGGCATGGGCTTCGACACCGTGACCGTCACGGTCCTGGACCCCAAGGGCGACGATAACAGCACGCCCGGCATGCCGTCGTTCATCGTTATCATGATCATCTGCCTTGCAGCGGTCCTCGCAAAGAGGGGTGAAATCAGGGTTACTGGCAGCGGTACCGAGACTGAGAACGAGGAACTAAGTTTTAAATAAGGCCAGGAGGCATTGGTGGGCGGTTAGTCATGAGAATGGTAACCTGGAGGAGGGAAGAGGACGCAGTCGCTAGTAGCATAGGCACTATGCTGGCGATACTCGTCATCCTTACCATGCTCACCGTGGTGACCACCGGATGGGCTCCAGAATGGACCAAGTCCAAAGAATCGGAGCACATGCGGGTGGTCGAGTCACAGTTTGCCAGCCTGAAGGCCCTCCTGGACCAACTGAGCCTCAGCGACAACACCGAGGCACTGGTCTCCACTCCCATCACCCTGGGCTCGGAGGGGGTTCCCATGTTCTCGGCGGATTCGACAGGTACGATCTCGCTTAGGACGGCTACCAATAACAACAACTTCAACACATTATCGGTGGAGAACTCCACCGGATTGCACCAGCGGGTCGCGTACGGCTCGATCATGTACGAGAGCCAGAACACCGAGTACATCGACCAGCAGTTCATCTACGAGACCGGCGCGATAATCCTCAAGCAGCCCGACGGCGAGCTGATGATCACCGGGCCCAGCCTCATCATCCAGAACCTGACCCGGGGCCTCAAGGTGTCCCTTGTCCTGATGTCCATCTACAGCGACGGGTCCATATACACCGGCAAGGGCACCGTGGGCATCAACTGCCGCCTCGTCCAGGAGAGCATCGTCTCGACCGAGACGTGGAACCCCACGGAGACCCTGCACATCAACGTGACCTCCACGGTTTACGAGGCCTGGTACGATTACTTCGCCCGGGTGGTTCCGGACTCGGGCATCGAAAGTGGCGATTACGACCTGAGCGTGGACGAGGCAACCGGCACCGTCCACCTGACCCTCAGGAACGTCTACCAGCTGATAACCGATTACGTGATACTCGGTTCCAGCCTAGACCTGACCTAGACAAGAAAATGAAGAAATAGGAGCGGATAAAATGGCTGATCCAACCACCCTCGATGGGGGAGCAACGGGCGTCGAAGAGGAAGTGCCCGATATCGACTCAGTGGCGGAGGACATCCGCAAGAAGGCCGAGGACGAGGCCGCCAAGATAGAGTTCCACGAGGACAAGGCCAAGGAGGCCGGGTTCCGCCTCGATGTCTGGAAGGCCGTGGAGAACCTGCGTAACGACTGCATCACTGCCCGGTACAAGTGGCAGAAGAAGCCCCGGCGCATAAGGCTCCCCAAGGCGATGTCGGCCGAGGAGATGGAGGGCAAGTACCAGGAGAAGCGGGTCCCCACCGTCATCCCCAGGATCACCGAGGATAACTGGGAAGAGATCGAGATCCAGCCCATCATGGAGCCCTACAGCTTCATCCGCGTCCGGTACAACAAGGAGAACCATGAGTACCTCTACGAGGTCATCGAGCCCCAGCTCACTGAGGAGGAGGAGAAGCTCCTGGAGTTCCTGAAGGACACCCTCTTGAAGACGCTGGAGTACACCCTCGAGGACGCCACCACCAAGGACAAGGAGGAGTACCTCCGCAAGTCCGTCGACGCGCTGCTCATCTCCCGGAACATACGCCTCGAGGACGTGTCCAAGGACCGCATCATCTACTACATCATCCGCGACTTCATCGGGTACTCCGTCATCAACGTGCTCATGGTCGACCCGCAGATAGAGGATATATCCTGCGACGGTCCCGCCATTCCCCTTTTCATCTACCACAGGAAGTACCACTCCGTCCGGACCAACGTGATCTTCAAGAACGACCACGATCTGGACAGTTTCGTCATCGGCCTGGCGCAGCGTTGTGGCAAGCACATCTCTGTGGCGGACCCCCTGCTGGACGCGACGATCCCCGACGGTTCCCGTCTGCAGGCGACCCTGGCCCGTGAGGTGACCACCCGTGGTTCCTCTTTCACCATCCGTCGGTTCAGGGACAACCCCTTCACCCCACCGGACATCATCCGGTTCAAGACCATGTCAGTGGAGATGGTGGCCTACCTCTGGCTTTCCATCGAGCACGGCGAGTCCATTCTCATCTGCGGAGGGACGGCATCGGGCAAGACCACGACGCTGAACGCGCTGCTGCTGTTCGTCCCACCCCAGCACAAGATCATCACTATCGAGGATACTCGTGAGATCAACCTGCCCCACGAGAACTGGATCGCGTCCCTGACACGTGGTGGCTTCGGCGCCAGGGGCGCGGACGGAAAGGCCGCGGGCGAGATCGACATGTTCGAGCTGCTGAAGGCGGCGCTTCGCCAGCGTCCCCAGTATCTGATGGTCGGTGAGGTCCGTGGTAAGGAAGCGCAAACCCTCTTCCAGGCTATGGCCACCGGTCACACCGTGTACTCCACCATGCACGCCGACTCCGTCAAGTCGATGGTGCACAGGTTGGAGAACCCGCCCATATCGCTGCCCCGTATCCTGCTGAGCAGCCTCAACATCGTGCTGCTCCAGGCCCAGGTCCGTGTGGGCAAGGGCATGGCCCGTCGTGTCCAGAGCATCGTCGCGCTCGTGGGCATCGAGCCCCAGACCAACGAGCTCATCACCAACTCGGTCTACAGCTGGTCGTCCGCCGACGACGTGTTCATCTACAATGGGCATTCGTTCATGTTCGAGAAGATCATGAACAACCAGTCCATGACCTCCGAGCAGATGAAGGAGGAGTTCAAGCGCCGATGCGACATAATCGAGTGGATGCGAAAGACGAACGTCCGAAACTACCGGGATGTGGCTAAGATAGTGTCGGGTTACTACAAGGACCCGGATACCACGATCGAACGCGTGCGCCAGGATCTGTACGGTTAGGGGGAGAAAGATGCCACCCCGGGTCAACAACATATTCAAGCGCTTCGAGACCAGCCTTAGTGACTACACCAAGGTGAAGACGACCGAAGAGGAAGAGACGGACCTGTCGGAGGTCCCTCACGTCATTAGGCTCCCCAAGGGCGCCTTCCCGGCCCCTGAGAAGCTGACCAAGTGGCAAAGGATGTGCCGCAACCTCATGGGGGACTTCGTTGAGAAGTTCGCCAAGTACAACCCCACCCTCGAGACGAACCTGGTCAAGGCCCAGATGGGCATCAGGTACGAGGACTACATCGCCGTCATATGGATGAACACCATAGTAGCGACCGTTCTGTGGATAATCTTCTCCGTCATCATGGGCATCATAGTCTCGGTACTCGAGCTGTCCACGTCGATCTGGATCATGATGACCCTGCTCCTGACCCTGCTGCCAGTAGGCGTCTACGCCTACACATACATGGCACCAGGTATGCGTGCCAATGCCCGGAAGAACAACATCGACAAGCGCATCTCGTACGCCATGAGCTTCATCGCTGCCATGGCCTCTGCGGACGTCAACGTGGACATAATCTTCAAGGAGCTCTCACGCCAACCCATATACGGGGAGATCCAGAAGGAGGCCCAGTGGATCAACCGTGACATCGACCTGATGGGAGTGGACACCCTCACCGCCCTTCAGGATGGAGCGGCCAGGACCCCCTCGGACAAGTTCCAGGACTTCCTCCAGGGCGTGGTCACCACCGCCCGGTCGGGAGGCAAGATGAAGCCATTCTTCATCATGAAGGCGGACCAGTACATGAAGGAGCGGCGCATCGAGGAGAAGAAGCTCATCGAGACCCTTGGCGTGCTGGCAGAGTCCTTCGTGACCGTCGTCGTGGCCGCCCCCCTGTTCCTTATCGTCATGATCTCGCTGATGGCGACCATGGGCTCCGGCGGCACCGATTACATCACGTACCTGTACGCCATCGTGTTCGGGATGATCCCCATGAGCCAGATAGCATTCATAATACTCATCCAAGGGATGACCGAGGAGGTGTGATCTTGGCGGTCGAGACCCCCCCGATGGACGCGCCGGGAACCGGCATGGCCCCGGTGAAGAAGCTTCCCGACGCCGACGAGGACACCATGGACCTGGTAAAGGAGTTCCAGGACCAGCTTCGCGAGGGCACCATCAACGTCCAGAGCCTTGTCTTCATCATGGTAGGCCTTGGCGTGGCCCTGTGCTTGATCATCGCCGTGCTGCTCGGCACAGAGACGATCTCCATGGGCCCCCTGAAGGCCATCGACTTCATCGTGATCGGCCTCCTGGTCGCCCTGGGTCCCCTGGGCATGATAATGGGCATGGAGACCAAGCGCATCGCGAACATCGAGAAACGCCTTCCCGATTTCCTTCGTGACTTGGCAGAGGCAGGCAGGTTCGGAATGACCCTGTCCAACGCCATCGTGGCCGCGTCCAAGGGCGAGTACGGATACCTCACCCCCGAGATCCGGCGCATGGCATCCCAGATCTCCTGGGGCGTCAGCGCGACCGAGGCCCTGGTCCTCTTCGCAAAGCGCGTCGATACCCCCCTCATCCACCGCGTCACTGGTCTGATAATCAAGGCGGCCGCAGCGGGCGGCAACATCGCCGACGTGCTGACCATGTCATCTGTGGACACCAAGGAGTCCCAGACCCTGATGGAGGAGCGGAGCACCACCATGAGCACGTACGTGATGGTCATATACATCGCGTTCTTCGTGTTCCTGGTGACGGTCCTCATCCTCAACAAGACCTTCCTGCCCGCCATGGAGGAGGCGACCGCCGAGAGTGGACTGTCCGACGTGGACCTGTCCAACGCCCCCACCACGGTGGTCATCTCCGGGGATCTCATCCCCCAGATCAAGTCCCTGTACTTCTACGCGGCCCTGGTCCACGCCGTAGGCGACGGGTTGTTGGCGGGCGTCATCATGTCAGGGAAGGTGAGCGACGGTATGCGCCACAGCTTCATCATGGTGCTGACCTCCTGGATCATCCTGCGTGGCATCGCCGGTGCCTGAGACAAAGGTGCAATGGGTCCAGTTATGCACGATGGGTATCAGGGATCCGTACGTGATCGGGGCCTGATGGGACCGTTCGTCCTGCCCACCAACATCAACCGTGAGCAGGCTCGCTCTCGTGGCTGGGCTCCATCGCCCTGTCCCTCTCGGACTTGCGTCTCCGGATGAACTTGAGGGTCTCCACCGCAGACCGGTGGATAACGAGGGCGGGCTAGAACACCCACCGGCCCAGGATGGGAAGGACCAGGAACAACGTCAACCAGGCGAAGACATAGATCACCAGGAACAGGTCCCCGAGGGTGGTTCCCGTCATCGACGGGCCGAAGGCCAGCCAGCCCAGCCCCATAAGCATGGCGCCCAACATGTGGACCAGGCCGTACACGTGGAACAGGTTCAGGTTGACGGTCTGGAAGTTCTCGTACACCCTGTAGTTCTTGATGAGCCTCACCATCAGTATCATGAGGATGAGCATGAACACGCTGGAGATCAAGAAACCAGAGTAGTTGACCCTCAGGAACTCGAAGTGGGGCATGAACATGCCGAACTCCCCAGCGAGGAACCGCTTGCTGATGGGATTGACCTCCTCGATGGGGGTCCACAGGAGGGTCAACCGCCAGGAGAGGGTCACGATGGTCCAGATGGCGAAACCGATCGCCATCTTCTGAGCCTGGTTCCGTATCGTGTCATGGTACTTGGCGAAGGCCCAGAAGCCCATGGCCAAAAATCCACCGGCGATGATATCGAGGACCAGGATCGTCCACTGGACCGGATAGAAGGCCGACTTGTGGGGTTCAGGGTCGCCCCTGGAGAAGATCAACATGATCGTGTAGATGATAAGCAGCGTGTTGAACGCGATGAGGAGGGCGAAGCCCGTGAGCAGGCCCAGCCGGGCGATGAACAAGGCACGGGTCTCCTCCTGGCTCAGGACCGTCAGGTCACCCCCTCGGGCTTGGGCTCTATCGTGATCAAGACCACACCCGCGATGGGCAACGTGACCTTGAAGTCAGGTGGCGTGAAGGTCTTGGACTCGGAGGTCGTGGGAAGGGGCGATGTCACCGCGCTTCCGGCCAGGTTGTTGCTGAGAACGCTATCGAAGTGTATCGTCCTTGTGCTCACCTGCATCGGACCCGAAAGACCCTCGATCTCCAGGTTGATCTTGCAAATGACCTCACGGTCCAGGTCCCGGTTGACCAAAAGGATCTTGATGGTCGAGCTTCCCGAGTCCAGGGTGCCGATGGCGCTTACCACGGGCACGTCCTTGTGACCCGGAAGCTCCTTCTCCACCACCGCGTCGAATGTTATGGGGTGCAGGTCTGATATCGCAAGGGGCTTGCCCCCCTGGAGCTCCGTGCACATCTGGAACGCGAAATAGCTGGGGGACCGATGCCAGGTGTCCACGTGGACCTGGTCGAAGTCGGGATTTATCATCAAGGCGGAGTAGGTGGGCGTGTTCAACTGACCGAAGCACGCGTACTCCACGGACCTCACACCGTCCCGGAGGGCGATGTCAAGGAACTGCATGGCCATGTCCGCGGTCATCAGGGCCGATCCGGCGTTCGCTGAGATCGGGATGTTCCACCCCTCCTCGCCGTAGAACGGCTCGTAGAAGGCGATGGCGAGAGGAATGCCACCATCCCGAGGGTCCTCCATCTTATCGATCAACCTCCGAAGGTCCCGCAGGTCCTCGGACAGGGAGGCGTAGACATCCGCATAGGAATAGGTGTACAGGTCCTGGAAGTTCATGAGGGACCCGATGGCCGGCAGGTTGACCTTCACGACCACGTAGTCGTAGTAGTTGAGCTCCGAACCGTCGATGATCAATGGCAGTCCCGCGATCTCGTCGAGGAAGTTGATGTTCCAGTTGACATCCGCCGAGGACCGCTCCAGGTCCGGGTCCAGGACCATCCAAGCACCCACCCTGATGGACCTGTCCACCGTCTTCATGGAACGGGAGTAGTCCTTGAGCATCTTGGCGTACTCTGTCCCGTACCCGATCTCAGATGCAGGAGCGTCCTTCCAGTAGCTGGGGCGGTATGGTTCGTAGCCGATCTCCCAGTGGGTGATCCCGTAGGGGACGGGATAGCCGTTGGCGGTGCGCTCCTTGCCGAGCCTCCGGTCGGACGGGTCATTGCAGTACGAGACCCAATCACTTGCCAGCTCGGCGGTACCCGTGTTGACGTTCGTCACCATCACGGAGCTGGCGTCGGCGTAGTCCACCAATTTGTAGAACTCGTCGGTGCCGAAGAGGGATTCCTGGGGTTCGCCACCGTGGGTGGGATTCTTGCCCCGGTCGTCCAAGATGCCGACGCCCAGGGTCCAGTTGTAGTGCTGGCTCAACCGTCCCGCCGGGAACCTCAGATAGCTGGGGTCAAGGCCGATGAGCTCCCCCACCGGTGTCGGGTTGAAGAGCCCTCGCTGAGGATTGTAGAGCCCGTAGGCGTTGTTGGGCCAATCGATGGAGGCGCCAAGGAGGGAGGGTATGACGGTGTCGGGTTCACCAGCAGGGTCCCTGACCACCAGGGAGACCTCCAGATCATCGGCGGTGAAGGGTACCCAGTAGCTGGAATACATGACTGGCATGAACAGAATGAGCGCCACGACAGCCCCCGATATGACCGACAGTCTCACCAAGAACCTCCCCAGTATCCACTCTACCATAGATGGATGGCCCAGGTATTTATTTAAGCCTTTCCAAGCTGGGTACTGGCTTTGGTACCAACACCCCTCTCACCCCAATAGATCGGTCCTTCGACCGCACCCTTCGCTACCAATTCGAACCGTGTCCCAACCGTGTCCCAACCATGTTCCAACCCTCCTGCCCCAAAGGCGATACCTTCATCTAGCAAGGAAGGAATCGGAAGGCATGGACCTGCCACCCTGCCCCTCGTGCGGCGACGAGCTGCGAGCCGAATCATTACACGGCCCGGCCAAGTGCCCCACCTGCGGGTTCACGACCCCGGTCGAGCTGGACACGGGCGCCCTCGACAATCTCCTGGAGGACGCCTCCCAGCGGGGCCTCGGGCCCAGGGCTGCCCTGGCACCCTCGATGGAGGTGCCCGAACCCCGGCTGGAGGGCCGGAAGACCCCCACGATGCTGGAGACCACCCGGTCACCCGATCTTCCCCAACTCTCCCCACCGGTGCCTCCCCATGAGCTGGTGATGGGCTCGCCTCCGCCGTTGGAGGACCCGAAGGGCTCCGTCGACATGGGCGGGAAGGAGGCGGCGACGACGCCCCTGGGCGCATCGATGGAGGAGCAGAAGGAGATACGCAAGCGGGAGCTGAAGGCCCGCGGGGAACTGCTCAGGTGAGGGGATCTCACATGACCAGGATCTCCGCATCCATCCTCTCGGCCGACTTCTCCGACCTGGGCAAGCAGGTCGAGGACGTGGTGACCGCTGGCGCTGACTGGATCCACATCGACGTCATGGACGGTCACTTCGTGCCCAACCTCACCTTCGGTCCCGTCATCCAGAAGGCAAGTCGACCCAGGACGACCGCTCCCTTCGACACTCACCTCATGGTCACCAATCCCGATGACCTGCTCGAGGACTTTGTCAAGGCGGGCAGCGACTACATCACCGTCCAGGTGGAGACCTGCCCCCACCTCCACGGCACCCTCAACCGCATCAGGGAACTGGGCGCCATGTCAGGTGTCGCCATCAACCCGCACACCCCCCTCTCCACCATCGAGTACGTGCTCGACGACATGGACCTCCTCCTCGTCATGACGGTGAACCCGGGCTTCGGTGGGCAGGGCTTCATAGAGAGCCTGCTGCCGAAGATCTCCCGCGCCCGCAACATGATCGATGACCACGGGGGGGAGATCCTCATGGAGGTTGACGGCGGGGTCAAGCCCACCAATGCCGACCAGGTGGTGGCCGCCGGGGCGGACGCCCTGGTCGCTGGATCGGCCATCTTCGGGGACCAACGCCTGGCGGAGAACGTGGCGGCCCTCAAGGAATCGGCGGCCAGGGGCGCCCGTGGCCTATAGTCGGACAACCATCTCCAGGTTCCTTATCCAAGGTCTGAATCCCAGCTCGCGGTAGAAGTCCTCCTCGACCAGGTCGATGGCGTTCACAATCCGCATCAACCTCGGGACCTCCAGGCGGACAACATGTTCCAGTAGCGCCCTTCCCGCCCTGTTCGGGGTGAGATCGAAGATGTACATGAGACCCGCCGCGTTCTCGTAGATCAGGTACCCGGCCCCCTCAGGAGTGTCGGGGGTGGTCCTGATGGCCCGGAACTCATCGAGCCGCTCCATGACCGCGGGACGCTTCTGCCAGCTGTGACCCTTCCTGTACACCGGGGCCAGGTCCCCAGGTTTGACGTACTCCACGTTGTCGGGGTGGATGGCCGGTCCCCGCTGCCAGCCCGAACGCCCCTCGAACCCCTGGTAGGTGCGTACCTCCGTGAAGTCCCTGGACCGGTAGATGTTCGTGGCCACCAGGTTCTGCTTGATGACCTCCAGCAGCGCCCTGCGGATCCCTGCCTCCCTGGAGGACTCAAGCCAGGCGTCCAGAAGATCGCTGCCAAGACCCTTACGGCGCCACCGGGGATGTATACCCATGCCGGCATTCCATGTGGTCGTACCGTCGTTCCCGCAGAGCAGCAGACCCACCATGAGCCCATCGCCCTCGACCACCAGCGAGGTCTCCAGATCGAGACCGTGACGTCGGACGTACTCCTCCAGGCTGGGGTCGGTGAAGTATACCTCGATCATGTAGTCAGAGAAGGCCTGGTTGAATATGGTCGCCAGCTCGCGAAGGGATATAGAGGAGGCCGTGAGGATGGTCATCGGTCCACACCACCGCTGGAGAGGAACCTCAGGATCTCGGCCCGGGCCTCCCGGGCCGCTTCATCGTCCCCTCCCTCCAGCAGGTTGGCGACCTCCTCGAGGGAAACGGGGTCCTTTCGACCCTCCAGCACCTCGGCGATCGCATCCATGTGCCGGGGTCGAAGGTCCAGTCCCAGGGCCCGCCACATGGCCACCTCGCGTGCCGACGATGGGTCCATGTGGAGCCCTCCCGCTCCCGGGGGAAGTATGCGCACCCGCACCGGCCGCATTCCCGGCCCGGTGAGAACGGCACGCTCGTAGGCACCCGGGGTGCCGAAGGCCTCCTCGGCGTCCCGCCAGGAGTTGGAGGAGTACTCGTACACCTTAAGGTCCCAGCCCATGGCCTTGCGCAAACGGTAGAGGTCCTCGAGCGCCTCCATCGTCAGGTTCAGTTCCTCGCTCACGAGCACGTGAACCACCGAGGTCGGCATAAGGGTTTCGACTACTCCGTGGGCCGGCGGCTCCCCGGGGCGGTACGGACCAATCCAAAATCTATTAATATGGTCCGCCGCATGGCGTGATTCCCAAAGGTTTGTGGGAACATGGACGTACGTAAGATACTGGAGACCATCCGCGAGGTCGATGAGTGGACCAAGCGGAAAGGGGAGCTGGAGGCGCGCCTACAGCGTTTGCCCCGGTCCCAGAAGGAGTTGTTACGGACCGAGCTGGAGATCGTCCGCCAGCAACTGGCCCACTACAGAGCCCTGGTCGAGGAGATGAAGTACAGCGTCACCCGACCCGCGATCGAGGGTCTCTTCGAGGAACTCTGAGGTCATCAGGCTCCTGTACGTTGCCAGCATTCCTGATCCAGATCAGCTTATCAGCTTCATTATGGCCTCGGCCACCTCGCCGTTGCATGCATCGAGGGCAGCGCGGGCCTGCTCATCGGGCACGCCCGTCTGGGCCATGACCAGCCCCACGTCATCCTCCGAGTAGAGTGCGGCGGGAGCGGGGACCGCTCCCTCCCCATCACCCATGTTGGCGGCGGCACCTCCCGCGGTAAGGGCCCGTTCCTCGGGTCTGCCAACGATCTGATAGGTCACGGTGCCCTGGGCGGAGATCGTCGTGACCTCCGGGCGACGGAAGACGATCTCCCTGTCCCGGGTGCGGACGATCACCTCCTCCACACCCTCGATGGTGTCCATATCAATTCCCTGCTTCCTCATCATCGCCTTCATCTGTTTCGGGTTCATTCCCCTGCCACCGGGATACATGGTCAGCCCTCGCATCTGGAGCAAGCGCTAGATGGGAAATAAATGTTTCCGGCGTGGACCCCACGTCCTCATGCCACATTGAGGGAGAAGTCCACCGATCTGATCGAGTGGGTGATCCACCCCAGGGAGATCACGTCGGCGTAGGGGGCGTAATCGATGGCATTGTCGGGGGTGATGCCCCCGGAGACCTCGATGGTGATCTTGGGATTCACGGCCCGGGAGGCGGACGCGGCCCTCTGGACCTGTTCGGGGGTCATGTTGTCGAGCATGACGATGTCGGCCCCTCCCTCGGTGGCCTCCACAGCCTCGTCCAGGGTCTGGGCCTCCACCTCGATCTTCTTGGAGAAGGATACCTTCTTGGCACGTTTGAGCGCCTCGGTGACGCTCCCGACGGCCTTGATGTGATTGTCCTTGATGATGACGGCGTCGTCAAGGGCCATCCTGTGAGGGTCACCCCCTCCCAGGGTGACGGCCCTCTTCTCGAAGACCCTGAAACCGGGGGTGGTCTTCCGGGTCGCGGCGATGCGAACGTCGGGGTTCACCTCCCGGACCCGTTCGGACAGATCCCTCACCAGCGTCGCGATACCAGACATTCGCATGAGGATGTTGAGGGTGAGCCGCTCCACCTTGAATATGGAACCAGCGTCTCCCCGGACCGTGAGCACCACGGTCCCGTTCGTGATGGGCTCACCGTCCTTGGCGTGGACGTCCACGTTGAGACCCTGGTCGGCGAAGAGGAACTCCGATTCCCTGATCCCGGCGAGCACGCAGTCCTCCTTGCACAGGATCTGCCCGACGACCGTCTCGCCATCCAGGAGCGCCTCGGAGGTGATATCGCCATCCCCCAGGTCCTCACGGAGATATCCCAACAGTAGTTCCCTGTACGTCATGGGCCTCCCCCTCGTATCATGGCCCCCTCGCGATTTAATCCTTTTGGGGCCGACCAGGGCCGCACCACAAGGTTTAAACTTGCACCCGGGCATTGCAAGGGACGGTGTATTAGAGTGAGCCAGGGGTTGTGAGATGGTCGGTCGCTCGAGCCATCACGTCAGTCGCCGCAGCAAGGCCGCATCCGTGGCCGTCCTCGTCATCATGGCGATGCTCTCCGTCGCCTTGATGCCCGCATTGCAGGTCGTGGCCGACAATGCACCCCCCGTCGCCAAGATATCCTCGCCCGAGGACGGCTCCGAGTTCCTGGTCGGGGAGATGATCATCTTCGATGGTAGCCAGAGCGAGGACGAGGACCCCAACAACCTCACCTATGAATGGGACTTCGGTGGCCAGGTGGTCTCGGGGAAGGACAAGGCCGTTGTCCAACGCGCCTTCAACTCCCCGGGTGATGTCCTCGTGCTCCTTCGCGTCATCGATGTGGGGGCCCGCAACAACACCGCCTTCATCAATATCCACATAATCGCCCTCAACTCCCCACCCGTGGCCATCATCACGTCCCCCGAGGAGGGCGAGAGGTTCCTGAGCGGCAAGAGCATCACCGTGGACGGCCGGGAGTCGTTCGACCCGGACGGGGGTCCCCTGGTATACCGCTGGGAGACCAACGGGGCCTTCACGAGCAACGAGCCGCTCTTCAACATCCTCCACCTCTCCATCGGCCAGTACAACATCACGCTGTTCGTGTTCGACCAGATCGGTGCCGAGGACCATGCGACCGTAAACATCACGGTGGAGGTCAACGTGCCGCCCACCCTGTCGGCGGGCACGGTGGAACCCGTCACGGGACCCCACGACCTTCCTGGAGGCTTCAACCTCAGCATCACATACCAGGATGATGACGGTGATGCTCCCGAGGACATCCGCGTCAAGGTGGGACTGCCCGGGAGCCTTGTTGCCTACCAGATGCTCCCCGCCGACCCCAACGACACGGACCACAGGGGAGGCAGCCGTTACTTCGCCACAGTATCCCTCGGCCCGGGCGAGCACAGCTTCGTGTTCACGTGCAGGGACCCCTTCTACTCCTGCGCCACAGCACTGTACGACGGGCCCGTGGTCTACATGATCCAGGAGGTCCCATCCCCCAGCCTGGGTGCGGTCGCCATCGTCAACTGGACCGAGGTGGGGACCGTTGCCATCAGGGCAATGCCCATGCCCGGACCCGGTCCCACGGGTACAGTGGTCATATCCTCCACCGTGCGCATGAGCATCGACCAGGGGGCCTGGTCCGACGCCAGGCTGCGCCTCGCGTACTCCACCGACTAGCAGATCATCGAGGAGACCAGCACACTCCTCTGGTACGACACCCTCAGGGGCATGTGGGTACCCGCATCCAGCCAGCATCATGATGCGGAGGGGAACACCGTGGAAGGACAGGTCCCGGCGGACGATGCAGTGATGGCCGTCTTCGCGGAACTGTCCTCCCAGGACATCAACCGCCCTCCGAACCTGGCGATCCGTTACGACATCAAGGACGCGTACGTCGACGAGGTGCTCTGGTTCGACGCGTCATGCTCCACCGACCCTGACCACACCCTGAACCTGTTCTACTGGGACTTCACGGATGATGGCGAGCTCGGACCATGGGTGCCTGGGCTCAGGGCCTACCATGTGTTCGAGGACGAGGGGGTCCACCGGGTGGTCCTCATGGCCATCGACGGGGGCAACGAGCACTACACCTACGAGAACGTCTCGATCAGGGCCGAGCGGGAGTACGCACCCGGGCCATGGGACAATCCGGGCATCCTGTTCATCCTCGCCTCCCTGCTGGTCATCGCATTCGGCCTGGCCGTCGCGTACCGGCTCCGAAAGCCACAGACCTACGACGATCTCTTCGGCAAGTCGTACCATCCATCGGAGGTGGACGAGTACTCCCAACTGTTCCGCAAGCTCACCGAGGAGGAGCTGCGGGGCGACCTCGAGGGCGAACCGGCGGACGGGGAAGAGTTCGGGGACGAGGACGGGGAAGAGGACGAGGGCGAAGAGGAAGACGCGGAGCCCGACGCGGAGGATGGGCCCGAGGATCCTCAAGGGGACGAGGAGAACGAGCTGGCTCCCGACGATGAGGACGGCGACACCGGGGACGATGCTGGGTCCGGGGACGAGAAGGAGGGACCTGACCGGAAGGCCCAGGACCCCGAGGACAAGGGGACCGATTGAGGTATTCCAATGGGCTTCCTTGTGCTGGGTGCAGGGTCCGTGGGAAGGGCGGTCGCCTACGACCTATCCAGGAGCCCAAAGGTCCTCCATGTACGTATCATGGACAGTGAGGCGGGGAAGGCCGAGGGTGTGGCCAGGGACCTCGCCTCTCCAAAGGTGTCCCACGGGACGCTGGATGTGACGGACCATGACGATGTGGTCGGGGCAATGTCAGGTGTCGATGTCGTCATCAGTTGCGTTCCCTACAGGTTCAACTACGACCTTGCGGTGGCAGCGGTCGAGGCGGGGACCAGCTTCTGCGACCTGGGGGGCAACAACGACATCGTCCGGAAGGAGCTGATCCTCGACAAGAAGGCCAGGGACGCGGGTATCACCATCATCCCCGACTGCGGCCTGGCCCCGGGTCTCGTGAGCATCCTGGCGGCGGACGCCCTGGAGAGGATGGACAAGCTCAAGGAACTTCATTTCCGCGTGGGAGGTCTGCCCATGAACCCGAGGCCTCCCCTGGACTACATGATAGTCTTCTCGCCCGCGGGCCTCATAAACGAGTACAGGGAGAAGACCGTCGTCATCCGCCACGGGGAGGTCATCACGGTCGACTCGATGGATGACCTGGAGGAGATCGAGTTCCCGGAGCCCTTCGGGAAATTGGAGGCCTTCAACACATCGGGAGGGACATCCACCCTCCCCCAGACCTTCCACGGTAAGGTGGATGTACTCGACTACAAGACCATCAGGTACCCGGGGCACTGCGAGAAGGTCAAGTGCATGATCGAACTGGGCCTCTTCGACGAGGCACCCATCGAGATCGACGGGAACCCCGTCGTCCCCCGCAAAGTCACCGAGACCCTCTTCAAGGACAATCTTTCGTACGAGGACGATGACGTTGTCCTGCTCAGGGCGTGGGCGGAGGGGACCCTGGATGGCGAGGACCGAACCTTGACCTACACGATAATCGACCATTGCGACAAGGAGCATGGCATCACGGCCATGCAGAGGATGACGGCCTATCCTGCCTCGATAGTCGCCCAGGTGATGGCCGCGGGGGCGATAGCGGAGAGGGGAGCCATCCCCCAGGAACTGGTGGTCCCCACCGCACGGTTCTGCGAGCAGCTGGAGCAGAGGGGGATCAAGCTGGCCATCGTCATCGATTGACACGCCATGCCCGCTACAGACATCTCAAAGGACCTTCCAAAGAACGCGTTCCATGGCCGTATCCAATGGAGCGGTAGAGGCCGACGGCACCATCGTTGTCGTCCCAGACCTCGAGAGGGTGCTCTGGGATATATTGCCTGGGGAGAGGTGCAGGCGCCGGGATTTGAACCCGGGCAATGAGCTTGGAAGGCTCAGGTCCTACCAGGCTAGACCACGCCTGCGTTCGTTCGCCGTGAGGCGCGTCCCGGTTCTTTAGGGTTTCGGAGTATTAAGGTGGGGGGTTCACCTCTCCATCCCAATCCCCAGCTCGTTGGCCTTCGCAATGGCCTCCTCGCCATCGGCCACACGACCCATGCGCTTGAGCAGCATCCCCCGGTTGTACCACGCGTTGGGGTTGTCCGCCGCCGCCTGGAGGCACTTGTCGTAGCAGTACAGGGCCTCGTCCACGCGGCCCATGCCCTCGAAGGCAGCTCCCCGGTTGTTCCAGGCCTGGGCGAATCCGGCGTCCACCTCCAGGGCCTTGTTGTAGCACCTGACCGAGTCCTCCAGTCGGCCGATCCGGTACAGGAGCGTGCCGAGATTGTTCCAGAGAAGCTTGTCCTGGGGATTGATCTGCAGGGCCGTCTCGTAGCACTCGATGGCCCTGTCGGGCATGTCCAGGTCGTCGAACGCGATGGCCATGTTGTTCCATGTGGACTTGTTGTCAGGGTTCACCTTGGCGGCCCTCTCGAAGGCGTCCACCGACGCGTGCACCTTGCCCAGGTTGAACAACGTCACGCCCTTGTTGTTCAGGGCCTCCTCGTGCTCCGGAGCGATGCCCAGGGCGTGGTCGTAGCATTCCAGGGCCTCGTCGTACCGACCACCCTCCTCCAGGAGGTTGCCCTTGAAGTTCCAGAGGTCCGGATCGTGAGCCGAGCGCTTGATCGCATGGTCCACGGCCTCGAGGGCGGGACCCATTGCGCCCTCCTTGTGGTACAGGGCCGCGGCCTCCCTCCAGAACTCGGCGTCGTCGGGGGATATCTCGGAGGCCCTGAGCATTGCGGCGATGGCGTCGTCGTACCGACCCAGCCTGTTGAGCAATTCCGAGTGCCTGAGGAGCAGCTCCGTGGATTCGGGCATCAGCTCCAGCGCCCGCTCGTAGGCGGCAAGGGCCTCCTCGTAGTCGCCCATCTGCACCAGGATCTCCCCCTTGCGGACCCAGACCTCCGCATTCTGCTGGTCCAGCTCCAGCACACGCTTGTAGGCGACCCGGGCCTCTTCCAGGCGACCCACGCCGGAGAGGAGTTGCCCCTTCAGCTTCCAGGCCTCGATGGAATCGGGGTTGTACGAGAGGGCCTGGTACAGGTAGTGGAGCGCGTCATGGACGTTGCCCCGGTCGGCCTTGAGCTTGGCCCGCTCGACCCATGCGATGTAGTTGCGCGGGTCGATCTCGTTCACCTCGGTGAAGGCCCGCATGGCGCCCTCGGGGTCTCCCTGGAGCAGACGCACGCGACCCTTGTGGAGCCATGCATCGGGGTCCGATGGCTCCAGCTGGAGGGCGCTGTCGATGCACTCTTCCGCCTCCTCGTATCGACCCAGCGTGTCGAGGATGATGCCCTTGTCAAGCCACGAGGCCTTGTGGTCGGGCTTCATCTTGTGTATCTTTTCGAGGGCCTCCAGTGCATCCGCCTCCCTGCCCAGGTCCTGGTAGGCCTGTGCCAGGTACATCCACACCTGAGCATAGTCCGATCGGGCCTGGATGGATCTCTCGAAGTAGGGGAGGGCGGACCGGGGCTTGCCCACGTTCTGAAGGATGCGGCCCTTGTTGATCAGGGCCTCGGTATAACCTGGACGCAGCTTGAGGGCCCGGGAGACCAGCTCGAACGCCTCCTTGACACGGCCCATCTCCGACAGGACGAACCCCTTGTTGTTCAGCAGTTCGGGGCTGTCCTCGACCCCCTCCAGCGCCCGGTCGTAGAAGTACACGGCGTCGAAGAGGTCCTCGCTGGACGAGTCCACGGACACCTTGGTCACGCCCGGGAGGCTCGAGAGGAACCGCTCGTTGGCGGAGCGCTCCAGGTAGGAGTAGTTCCCCAGCCTCAACCCCAGCTGGGTGCAGTCATCGGTCTCCACCATGGCGCCCAACAGCTCGTCGAAGCGCAGTCGGGCCTCCCTCATCAACCGACGGTCGGAGTCCAGGATGTCCACGTGACGGTCCTTCACCAGGTCTCTTGGCACAGAGGACTGGGTCACCCTGTGGCCCAGGTCGTGCAGCTCCCGCTCGTAGGGGGTCATCTCTTCAGGAGCCTTCGGTGTGACGTGTCGGGCCGCCCCCACCAGGTGAATCTCGGTCGAATCGGAGTCCACCATGTCCCGAGACCTGCCGTCGAAGGAGATCCCACGTATCTCCATGCGTTTGGCGACGTCGTCGATGGAGGGTCCTCTGGGGAGCGGTTCTCCGCATTCGGTGCATCGGGGTGAATCCGATGGCATCACGGCTCCACATTCTGGGCATTGGGCCATGTGCATCCCATGCGTTCATGCGCTCTGGACGATTTAATCCTTTCCGCCCAAGGGCAGGATATGGAGCGGCTAGAATATCTTCTTGATCTTGGGGATGGACTCGGTGCGGGCGAACACCACCACGTTGTCCCCCACCTCGATCTTGGTCTCCCCGTGGGGAATTATCGTCATGCCGTCCCGGGCGATGGCGGCTATGATGCTGTTGGGTGGCATGCCGATCTTCCGCAGGGGTTTGCCCGCGACCTTCGACTTGGAGGTGACCACGAGCTCCAGCACCCGCGCCTCTCCCTGCTGCATCACGGCGAGGGATACCAGGTCCTCGCTCTGGTGGGCGTACTGCAAGATGGTGTTGACCGTGGATATCCTGGGAGAGGTTGCAAGGTCGATGCCCACGTCATTGAGCAGGTCAACGAGCTCAAGCTGGTCGATGAGTGCGA
>JAUVRF010000098.1 GCA_030597775.1 Methanobacteriota archaeon
GAACCTGATCTCGCAGCGGTCGCAGGAGCCGCTGTATTGGCAGAGGAAGGCTTGCTTCCCGAACCCGAGGCAGAGGAAGAAGAGCCCGAGCCCGAACTGGAAATGGAGCCGGAGTACGAGGAACCCGAGCCAGAACCTGATCTCGCAGCGGTCGCAGGAGCCGCTGTATTGGCAGAGGAAGGCTTGCTTCCCGAACCCGAGGCAGAGGAAGAAGAGCCCGAGCCCGAACTGGAAATGGAGCCGGAGTACGAGGAACTCGAGCCCGAACCTGAGTACGAGGAGCCCGAACCGGAACCAGAAGTGGCTCTGGAGGAAGCCGCCGCACCACCCGGGGAACCACCCGAGCAGGTAGGTCGCGGCCTGATCATCGGTGGGTTCATCTGTCTCGCCATGGGTGCTCTCGCTGCCGTCAGCGCGGGCCTCCTTTACTCTTATGATATGTGGTATTCCGGCGAGGACGAGATCAGCATAGGTGACGAGCAGATGCTCTACATCTGGATGGCGTTGATCGCGACCATCGTGCTCTTCGCCTTGGGCGTAGCCCTTGTTGCAGTCGGAAAGGGAAAGCGGAAGAAGGCGAAGAAGGCCGCTGCGGTCGGTGGTGTTGCCGTCGCTGGGGCCGCTGCGGTCGCCATTGCGGCCGACGAGGAAGAGCCCGGATATGAGCCGGAGCCCGTGCCCGATCTGGAGGAGCCCTACGCGGACGAGGGCGGCCTGGTATATGAGTGTCCCGAGTGCGGATCCCCCGTCGCCGAGGATGCTGAGGCCTGCGACACCTGTGGTGTGAGGTTCGCTGACGACGAGGATGATGTGGTGGTGGACGACGAGATCTCCATCAGTGTCGGCAAGGATTATCCTCCGGATGCTGGTGGCGAGGAGATGCCTGCCTACGATGAACCGGTTTCCGACGGAAAGGCAGACCTCTACGCTCCCGAGAAGAAGGAAGAGAAAGTGGAACTCGACTTCGGGGACGATATCGATGAGGACCTCGACGACGATGAGGAGTACGTCTACGAGTGTCCCGAGTGCGGTGGCGATGTGGCCGAGGACGATGTGGTCTGTCCCCACTGTGGAGCCGAGTTCGAGGACTGAGGAGACCTCTCATACCTCATTCGACGTAGATGGCCACACGTCCAGGTATCGCTTGACGGGCCTTGTTGGCGGGGTCGACCAGTCCGGGGGAGTCCGCGGAGACGATGACGACCGAGGCTCCCGTCTGTTCCTCCAAGAAAGGTCTGTTCTCCTCGAGGAACACGTCCTCGTCCGGAAGTGCGGCCATGCGCTCTATCACATCCTGACCCGTGCGAGGTAGCTCCTTGATCAGTTGCTGGGCGAAGGGAGGCACGGCCTTCGAGTGGGGTTGCACCTCCGGGTCGGACATGGCTGCCTTCATCAGGATGCCCATCTCCAGCTCCTCCCCTGCATCGAGTTCCACGGCGATGCCGTGGAGGACCCGCTTCCATCTGGGAGTGGTGTACAACCGGATCAACTTGGGTTTGATGTCTGTGATACGTAGGATCTCCCGGATATCGTCGAGGGTGGATATCAGCAGTTGCTCCCCCGCCAAGGCCCTGCTCGCCCTCTCGTCGGCCTCCTGGGCCTCGGGGAGGGAGGACTCGAACACCATGCCCTCCTTGTCGAGGATCTCCCATGCCTCCTCGGCCATGTGCGGGACGATGGGTGAGAGGATCTGGGTCTGGAGGGTCATTGCGTGGTCCATGAGCTCCCTGTTGGGCTCACCCTGGCAACGACGATTGTACCATCTCATGTGGGCCTGGAGGTCGAAGTACCCCACCTTGATGGCCGACCTGAACCGGAAGTTCTCGAAGTGCTCCCTGGTGATGGCCAAGGTCCTGTTCATGACGGCCTCGAACCAGTCGTCGATGGCCAACCGTTCCTCCCTGCCCTTCCCCTTGTTCTCCCTCAAGAGGTCGAGCCAGGCTTGGAACCTTCGTGGCGCGGAGAAGGCGGTCTCGGGGTCCCAGTTGGGATCGTCGATGCCCTCGCCTCCCAGTGCAAGGGTGAACCTGGTGACGTCGGCCCCGTTGGCCTCCAGGGCGTCCTTGAGGACCAGGAAGTTACCCAACGACTTGGACATCTTCGTGCCCTCGACGCGGAGCCATCCGTTGACCGAGAAGGCGAGTGGCCACTTGTCCTGGGGGAAGAGGGCCACGTGGTTGAAGAGGGAGAAGGTGAGATGGTTCTGCACCAGGTCCTTGCCGGACCCCCTGTCCGAGAACGGATACCAGTAGTCGAACTCGGCCCGGGCCTCATCCAGCTGGCTGGCCTCGCAGCCGTATCGCTGGGCCAGCTCCTCGACATCGCCCTTGCCCTCGAAGCAGTAGGCAAAGAAGTCGGGGTCTATGCGCTCTGGCGCCACGATGCCCATGTGGCCAAGGTGCTTGTTGAGGGTGTAGAACGCCATGTAGACCGTGCTGTCCGAGAGGGACTCTATGATCCATTGCTCGTCCCAGGGAAGCTTGGTGCCCAGGCCGAACTCCCGGGTGCAGGCCCAGTCCATCAGCCAGTCGATCACCTGGTCGAACTGCTTCCGGACCGATGGGGGGTAGATGTCCATCCCGTCCAGGGCAGAATGGGTCCTGGCCTTCCAGTCCTCGTCACCGTAGGCGAGGAACCACTGGTCGCTGACAACCTTGACGACCGACGGGGTGAGGCAGCGGCAGACGATCCTGCCGGAAGGCTCGTACATCACGGTGGCCTCTCCGGCGGCGATCAGGTCCTCCTTGACCCGGTCCTTGGCCTCCTCCACCTTCATGCCGCCGTACTGGCCGACACCCTCGAGCATCCTCCCGGTGTAGAACCCCGTCTTGTAGATCTCCTCCTTGGCCTTCTGGAGGTTCTTGCGATCGTACTGGTCCTCGATGCCCATCTTCTCGCAGATCTCCACCGCGGGGAGCGGACCCCAGCCCTCGGTGTCGATGATGGGTATGGGCTCGATGGCCGCGATCTCCTCGGGGTCGAGACCCCAGCGCTCGATCTCGGAGGGGTCGTTCTGGAGGTCGCGCAGGCCCATCCAGTCGTCCGGTGCGTCCGAGGGGACCGAGGTGACGATGCCGGTGCCCACCGCTGGGTCGCAGAACCCGGAGGGAAGGATTGGTATCGAGCGCCCGATGCCCGGGGCGACGACACGCTTGCCCACCAGTTCCTCGCCCATCACGAAGCCCTTGGTCTCGATCTCGTGGCTCTGGTAGATGATCTTCTCGAAGGCCTCGCGGCTGGCGATCCACACCTCGTCGTCCACCTTGGCGATCCGGTACTCCACGTCCGGGTCGACCCAGAGGTTGGTCTGGCCGTAAACGGTCTCGGGACGGAGGGTGGCGGCGACGATGATGTTGTCCGAGCCCTCCACCGGGAACTTGAGGAGGGTGAACTCCTGTGGCGTCTCCCCCTCGCCCTCGATGCGGGCGTGGTCCCCCACCGGGGAGTTGTCCTTGGGACACCAGATCACGGGATGCACGCCCTTCACCACAAGGCCCTGCTCGTACAGGCGGTTGAACTGCCACCTTACGAAGCTGTCGTAGTAGGGGTTGAGCTGGGTGGTGATGAAGCTGCGTCTCCAGTCGATGCTGGCCCCCAGCGCGGACACGAACTCCTTGGTGACCCTGGGGAAGTACTCCGTCCAGTAGACCGGGTCTCCCATCTTGGCGATGTGCTCCTCGGGCACACCCATGTCCCTGAGCATGGAGATCTGGGTCTCCTCCCCGTCCGCCACCCGTTCGGCCGCCGCTACGATCGGGGTCCCGGTGCAGTGGAAGGCGAATGGCCAGAGCACGTTCATTCCCAGAAGGCGATGGTAACGGGCGGCGAACTCCAATTGGAGCAGCGAGAAGGTGTGGCCCAGGTGAAGGTACCCGTTCATGTAGGGATACGGGAAGTTCACGAAGTAAGGCTCACGGGCCGGGTCGGGGTCCGCCTCGAAGGCACGGACCTCCTCCCACCGGCGCTGCCACTTCTCCTCTATGCTCCGATGGTCGTACACGTTCAAGTTAACACCTCGGGGTGCTGCGCCGTTCGGAAGGTCCCAGCGATTTAAAAAGCTAACTATCCCACGCGTTCCCATTTCTCCAGTTCAAGCTGGGACGAGAGGGTGGAGCCCCGGCGGATCTCCTCCCGGAGACGGTTCTCCATCTCCAGGACGTTGAGGGCGCGGTTGGCGATCTCCAGCAATCTCTCCTGCTCGATCACCACCAGACCAGACTCGTCCCCGACGATCCAGTCGCCGGTTCGCACCGTCTGTCCACCCACCAGGACCTCGACGCCGATCTCGCCGTGGCCCTTGGGCTCTCCCGCGTCCGGGACGAAGTGACGGGCCCACACGGGGAACCCGATGTCCCGGATGTCCTGGACATCGCGGGTGGCGCCATCTATCACGACGCCCGCCAGCCCCTTGACCTTGCAGGAGTTGCTGGCCAGCTCTCCCCAGACCGCTATCTCGCCTCCTTGGGCGTCGATGACGAGCACATCACCAGGGTCTGCCCGGTCGATGGCCTCCACCGTCTTGGCCCAGTCCCCGTTGATGGTGCTCACCGTGAGGGCCGGGCCAGCTATCTTCACACCCTTGTCCACCACTGGCCGGAGGCCCTTGATCGAGCCCTTGTGGTGCTGGGCGTCCGAGACGTTGGAGGAGGACACCTTGAGAAGGGCCTCCAGAACGTCCTCCATCTTGTACCTCTTGAACAGCTCGGACGAGACGACCTCCTTGTCGGCCATCGCCCGCTTGATGATGCTGGTGGCCTTCGCGGGGTCCTCCGCCTTGATGATGGTACCACCCACGATGATGACCACGGCCCCAGCCTCGATGACCGCCGCGGCGGTCTCGGAATTGACCCCTCCGGCCACGGCGATGGGGATGTCGACCTCCCCGGCGACCTCCCGCACGTTGTCTACGGGGTCCAGGCCCGTCATCTGCTTGTCGATGCTGACATGGACGCAAACGTGGTGGACGCCCATCTCGGCCACCTCCCGGGCGCGCTTGACCCGGTCGGGGATGCCGATGAGGTCCACGGCCACCTTGACGCCGTACTTGCGACCGGCCCGGACGGCGTCGATGATGGTCTCGTCGTCCGCGGCCCCGAGGACATGGACCACGTCGGCACCCGCCTTGGCCGCCATCTCGACCTCGTAGGCGCCCGTGTCCATGACCTTCATGTCGGCCACGATGGTGTGGTCGGGGAAGGCCCTCTTCAGCTCCCTGACGGCCTCCATCCCCTCGCTCTTGATGAGGGGGGTCCCCACCTCCAGCCAGTCTGCTCCACCCTCAACTGCCTCCCGGGCGATCTCCATCGCCCGCTTCAGATGCATCATGTCCAGCGCGACCTGCAGAACGGGAGCGTCCATAGCGGTACCACCGGAGGGCCTAACGGCCCTATCTCATAAAAACCATTTTCCATTGGGCCCTCTAGGCGCCCAGGAGGGCCCAGAGGAGTCCGGTGATGATGTTGCCAAGGAAGATGGCAAGGATGAGTCCGATGAGCATCGGGACCATGAACGGGATCTTCGGGCTCACGTACACGATGGCCTCGTGCCGGCCCTGGAGGATGGCCAGTGCCCTCGCCCTCGCCTCGTCCGCCGCCTTGCCACGGCGGGGCCAAAGCCTGCGCGTCAGCTCGCTCGCCCCCTCCTCTGCCTCGTAGAGCAACCACATCCTCTTCTCGTCCACATCATCCGGGGGAACGGGATAGCCGAAGATGGCCTCTGGGAACCTCAGGGGGCCACGGGCGGCACTGATGACGATGAATGCCAGGGGTACCAACAGGGCAGTGATGATGGCGGCGTCGATGAGAACGGCCAGGGCGAAGGGGAAGAGCAGGTCCATGCCCGCGGGGGTCTCCAGGAGGGGGAACGTGTCCCCGAGCGGGTAGATGGGGAACAGGACCGCCAGGGTCATCAGGGCCTTGGCATCACCACCCCCGTGCAGGATCCTGGCCAGGTAGAGGCCCAGTGCCACCACGATCATCATCACCGAGCTGACGATGTACCAGTAGGGGCCGGTGTCCGAGAGGTTGTCATATGCCAGGACAAGGATGGCCACCGAGGCGACGAGCAGGATGACGGAGACCCCCAGGTCAACGATGTACACCCGTGCCTCCGAAGGGGTGAGCTCCCTGTCCTGGTCCTCCTCGTCCGCTGGCATCACGGGCCAAAGCTCGCCACCGGTCACCACGACGGTGAAGACGGCCGCCACGGGAAAGGCCAGCACCAGGTACCAGCCCGTCGATCCCTCCAGCAGGGACAGGTCCACGACCAGGAGGCCGACGCCTATGCCGGCCATGACGTACCACAACGTGTTGGGGACCCTCCTGGTCCGGATGTCGGAAACGGAGGCCAACCCCAAGGCGAAGATGGCCACAAGGATACGTACGACGTCGATGGCCGTCGATGCAGCAGTACCCGAGAGGGCCATGACGAGCAGAGCCCCCTGGACGGTATATATGCATTGCCATGGCAGTTCCACAGAAGGTATCCAGGAGCGTGGCTGTGAAGATTCACAAACCCGAAAAAGCTGAAACAATGCTTATATACATCCGGGGTGATAGCCTGACCTGAATTAGGGAGATTGGCCTAGCCAGAATGAGGGAGATGGCGGACAGTATGGCGAAAAAAGGTAAGC
>JAUVRF010000277.1 GCA_030597775.1 Methanobacteriota archaeon
AGATCGACCACGACAGGTGCGTTGGCGCCGAGGAATGCGTCAACGTGTGCCCCGCGGGCGTCTATGTGATGGTGGACGGCAAGGCGAACGCGCAGAACGTGGCCGATTGCATCGAGTGCGGCGCGTGTCAGGGCGTGTGCCCCGAGGAAGCCATCTGGCACAGCGTGTACGACTAGGACAGCGGCTCGCGAGCCAGCACCCAGTCGGTCCGGGACGCGGAGCCTCCGCTGGTCCATCGATTTCCCCATGGGAAAATTCGAGTGACGCTCGACAAGCGATTGGTGCTTGATGGGATGCCTCTGAGAGATTTCTTAGGAGGTGATCCATCCGCAGGTTCCCCTACGGATACCTTGTTACGACTTAACCCTCCTTGCTGAACCTCGGTTCGAATGCCGCACTTGTCGACATCCTCACCGGAACCCAACTCAGATGGTTTGACGGGCGGTGTGTGCAAGGAGCAGGGGCATATTCACCGCGGAATGTTGATCCGCGATTACTACGGAGTCCAGCTTCATGAGGGCGGGTTGCAGCCCTCAATCCGAACTATGAACGGGTTTCGGGATTACCTTCACCTCTCGGTGTCGGAACCCATTGTCCCGTCCTTTGTAGCGCGCGTGTCGCCCGGGAGATTCGGGGCATACGGACCTATCGTTGCCCCCACCTTCCTCTACTTTAGCAGTAGCGGTCCCTCTAATGTGCTCCTACCCCGGAGGGCAGAATAGCAATTAAAGGCAGGGGTCTTGTTCGTTATCTCACTTGAGAGAACGCCTTACGGTACGAACTGACGACGGCCATGCACCACCTCTCGGAAAATCGGACAAGGTCTTCAACCTGGTCTTCATATAACCGTCGCTCCCGGTGAGTTTTCCGGCGTTGAATCCAATTAAACCGCACGCTCCACCCGTTGCGGTGCTCCCCCGCCAATTCCTTTAAGTTTCACTCTTGCGAGCGTACTCCCCAGGCAGTAGGCTTAACAACTTCTCTCCGGCACTGGGCGCCCTCGTGGGACTCCCAACACCAAGCCCACAGCGTTTACACCCTGGACTACCGGGGTATCTAATCCCGTTTGTGCCCCAGGGCTTCGTCCCTTACCGTCGGATCCGTTCTAGTCAGACGCCTTCGCCACTGGTGGTCCTTCAAGGATTACAGGATTTTACCCCTACCCCTGAAGTACCTCTGACCTCACCCAGTCCCAAGCCCGGCAGTCTCCGCGGACTTCGGTCAGTTAAGCTGACCGATTTCCCCACGAATTTACCGGGCCGGCTACGGACGTTTTAGGCCCAATAATAACGACCACCACTCGGGCTGCGGGTATTACCGCGGCGGCTGGCACCCGTCTTACCCAGCCCTTACTCTCCATGCTTTTTAGGCATAGAAACAGCCTACACATTGTGCAAGCACTTGGATTCCCCTCGTCGTGGTTTCCCACATTGCGAAGTTTTCGCACCTGCTGCGCCCCGTAGGTCCTGGATTCATGTCTCAGAATCCATCTCCGGGCTACCTCTCTCAAGGCCCGTACCCGTCGTAGGCTAGTTGGTCCGTTACACCAACTACAACCTGATAGGCCGCAGATCCATCCTTGGGCGCCGGAGCTTTCGACCATCAAGCGTTCCAGCATAGATGGTCTATGGGGTATTATACGCAGTTTCCCGAGCTTACCCCCCACCCGAGGGCAGGTTATCCGCGTGTTACTGAGCGGTCCGCCGAGGGCCGAACCCTCTCGACTCGCATGGTTTAATCGAAATCCAATAGCGGTGGCCTCTGGCAGGATCAACCAGAATTGTGTTATTCTAGAATTGGTTTGTGCACACTGATTTAGGTGGCATCACACTAAGTCTCACCTGCTTGTCGAGCGTCGGAACCGAGAGGCCATGACGCCGCCTTGCGCCAGTTTTCTCGGATCCCCATGGGGTTTGTACGCGGCCGAGAATCGGACCCCGTCACGGGTGGGCTCAACATCGCCCTCCTCGGGGCCCTCGCCGGGGCCGCGGTGCGCCCCTATCCTTTGTCCCGTCAGATATATAACGGTTTCGCCTGGAAGCCATTGGGCATCCTCGGCGCGTAGAGACGCAAGCCTGGGCATAACTGATGTTGGATATAAACCTTGTGGCGTGCGCCAGGTGGGTCACTGCCGGGAATCGGTCTTGCTCCTGTCGGTCACGGGTACCATGTTCCGCGACAGCCTCGCCAAGGTGGTATCCTCCAAGGCGTAGGGGTCCACGTGGATCATCATGATGAAGTCATCCAGCTGGACCATGTCCTGCAGCTCCTCCACGAATCCCACGACCTCGTCGAGGGGGTTCTGGACCAGTAGGTACTCCAGGCCGTCAAGGCACACGACGGTGCGCTTGTGCTCCCGAACGTAGGTGGTGATCTCGTGGAGTATCATGGTGGTGTTGGAGGGGCTCACCCCCCGCTTGGTGGGCGTCTTGGAGAGCCACACGCACTCCGCCCCCGCCTCAGGGATGCTCGGATGCAAGCGTTGGGGATGGACCCGGGATATCAGTAGGCCCGAGCCCTGCTCCTCCAGGAGGCCCCGGAAGATGTTGTGGGTCCGCATGATATCCTTGCCCAGGAACAGGAAGGTCTTGCCCGGCTCGATGGAGGTTATGCCCTCCATCTCGAACCGGACGCCCTCGGGTATGTGGGCGTGGGTTATCACCAGGATCTTGTTGAGGCAGTTCTCCACGCCGTCGAACAGGGCGATGTTGCCGTTCCACTTCTTGAGGACATCCCCGTAGTTGTCCTTGATGCTGCGGGTGGTGTTGTTGATCGCCTTGCGCAGCTCCTCCGAGACGGTGCCGGTGTGGATGACCGCGATGTAGAACATTCGGTCCGGGTCCCTCTCTATGAGGATGTTGTGCTCCCCGGCCTGCATCGACTTGAGCTGGGCGCTGCGCATGGACTGCTGCACGAACTCCTGTATGGCCGTCAGCATGGCGATGGCCAGGTCCTCGTCCATGCCGATGGCCCCGCGCTTGGACAGGTGACGGATGATGACGCCATCGCCGTAGACCAGGAACACGTCCTGGACCGAGGGGGGCTCGAAGCGTCCCCATATGAACTTGGAAGCGTAGATCGCGATGCTGCCGGTGGCGATCGCCACGACGAGGATCATCCACACGGAGAAGCCGCCCGTCTCCTCCACGGGAGCCTCGACCCTGACCTCGAACTCCTGCATCATCACACGGTTCTCCTTGTCTATGATCCAGAGGTTGACCCTGTCCTTACGGGAGGGACTGCCCCTGTAGTCCAGCACGAGGAGGGTGCCGTAGACGCTTATCTGGGATATCGTCTCGCCTTGTCGGTTGCCGTCCATCACCTCGAACTCGAAGGAGGAGAATGGAGTGTCCACATCCCGGATGTAGTTGCGAAGGTCTATGGTGGTGATGCCGTCGGTGATGACGAGGTCCTGTATCCTACCCACATCGGGTGGGTCGTTGACCGGAAGGACGGTCAGATAGAAGGTGTACTCCCTCATGGCGCCGCCCGAGTCCTTCACGCGCATCAGGACCAGGATGGGGTTGTTGTGGGTGCCGTTGTAGGTGTTGAAGTCAGGGTCCTCGAGGCGAACGTCGGCCCCCCCGTTGGC
>JAUVRF010000168.1 GCA_030597775.1 Methanobacteriota archaeon
ACGAAGGCCCGAGAACGCGATGAGGATGGCGCCGATGAACAAGGGTGAGCCCAGGGCCCCCCCGGCGGCACCCAGCTTGGTATAGCCTCCCGAGAGCCCCCCACCGATGGCCTCTCCCGACCTGACGATGCTGTCGGACGATCCCGCACCCAGGGCGAGGATCGCACCCATGATGGCGGCGGCGATCACAAGGACGTACGCGAACAGGGCCAGCCGCTCGGCGTCCTCCATGTGGTCGATCTCACGGAGGAAGCAACCAGCACCGATGGATGCGACGGCAGTGGAGACGAGGCCCACATAGAGCCCGAGGCCCGTCGGCGTCCAGCCGGACCTGTCGCCCCACAGCTCGATGAGGGCCGCTACCATGATGAGGTACATACCCAGGGACAACAGGGCCAGGTACGCCCTGCGCTCCTTCATGGCCAGGATCCCGGTGAAGTACGCGAACAGCATGGCACCGAAGGCCTGCATGAGGAGATAGAGGACAAATGTGGCCATCGCAGGACACTTGGCCCGTTCCACATATAAAGGTTCGGCCCTCACTCTCGCGGTCGGTACTCCCTTCCATGCGGATCCGGCTATCGGGTTGGCGAAAACGTAATGAACGATACACCGCATACAAAAAGCGGGAAGGATGCGCTCACCCCAGTCCAAGAGAGGTAGAGGGGACCCTGACGAGGTTGATCATACGGTCCAGGACACCCTGGATGCATTCAAGGAGGTGAAGCCTCCGAAGGCGGACCCGTCTCCCGTGGATGAGGACAAGGGACGCGTTGACGGGGAACGGGCCGAACGGGCATCAAGTCCCCCCAGACAGGCCAGCATAGACGCGTTCCTGGTGGCTGGAGCCGTTCCACCATCCCCCGATCGGGGCGATACCGCGACTCGGGCGATGGAGGGCATCGCGCTGGAGATGTCAATGGAACGGATAGCCCTGACGGAGGCGGCCACTGGCATCATGCGAGACGAGCTGCTGGTGACCATCGCCCGGGAGATCCAGCTTCCCCTCCAGAGACTGGACCTTGTCGACGGGTACATCACCGACCTGGAGCTGGAGGGTAAACTGAGGAGGGTCGGGGACGTGGTGGTCCTGGCCCATCCCGGTGACGAGGACCTCATGGCCATGGACATCGACGAGAGGGAGTTCCTCCGCCTGTCCAGGAGAAGGTACATCCTCTCGAGGAAGGGTGATGGCAGATGAGCCATGACGGGATCCACAGGATGGGGCAGGGCGCGGGCGGTCCGGACCGTCCGGACCGTCCATCGATGGCCGTGGTTGGCTGTGGTGGTGCCGGATGCAACACGCTGGCGAGGGCATCGGAACGGGGCTGGACCCTGGGAAGACACGTGGCGGGGAAGACCGACGCCCAGCACCTCCTCTCCACCAGGGCGCACAGGAAGATCCTCATCGGACGCCAGACGACGGGTGGACGTGGGACCAACATGGACATCGCGTTGGGAGAGATGGCGTGCCACGAGGACCGGGACCAGCTCCACGGAGTCCTGGCGGAGATCGACATCGTGATCATCCTCGCGGGGCTCGGGGGCGGCACTGGAAGTGGTGTCGCACCCGTGATGGCGAAGATTGCCAGGGAACGAGGTTCCCTCGCCATATCCCTCTCCACGCTTCCGTTCTCGGTGGAGGGGTCCACCAGGCGGGACAACGCCATGGTGAGCCGGGCCAACCTTGCCCAGCACGCCGACCTGTCGATGGTCGTGCCCAACGATACGATGCTCGAGAGCGGCTCGAACCTGAGCCTGCTGGATGCATTCGCGATGGCCGACGATAGCCTGCTTGAACCCGTAAGGCTCCTGAGGAGATTGTTGACCCGGGAGGATATGCCGTGGGTGCGGACGGCATTGAACGGGGCGGGTGCGGCCCACCTGGGCCGGGGAGGATCCGACAGACGTCGGGGCTATGCCAAGGCCCTCGATGGGGCCATTGCCTCGATCTTCCCTCCCATCGGTCCGAACGCATGCTCCCGCGCCCTTGTGATGTTCCATGCGGGAAGTGATGAACCCGACGATAGGACGCTCCTCGAGATAGTGCGGAGCCTGCACCTTTCTATGGACCCGGGTGCCCGAACCCTCTGGGGCGTCCACAGGGACGATCTCATGGAGGACCGGCTGCGGGCGGTCGTGATGTTGGCGACCAAGCCAAAACGTTGATATAGTCATTTGCAATTCCAAACCCGCGCGTCTGGTCACATTGGCCGACGCGTGCCGCACGCCCCGGTAGTGTAGCGGCCTATCATCCAGGCCTGTCGAGCCTGGGACCCGGATTCAAATTCCGGCCGGGGCGCCACTCCTTCCCTCGATGGCCAAGGCTGAAGTGCATTCGATCCCTCTGGAGGAGGGTGGTGGTGCCTGGGTCCCCGTCGCTACTTCCTTGTCACCGCCACTGCAAGTATCACGAAGCCCAGGAGGAATATGAGTGGGATCGTCCAGGCGATCCATTCCACCTCGTTGTCGTCCTTGTCCTCGTCGTCGTCATGGCCGTTCTCCTCGGCCGCTGCGGCCCGGATCGTGTGGTTCATCTCCTCGATGTCAACACGGTCCTGGAACACCTCGTAGAAGCCGTGCCACTGGGTGTAGTCGGGGCCCATCATGAAGGCGCCCATCCTCGCACGGCGTCCCTCGTGGTGCCACATCTCGTAGATCTTGAACTCGATGAGCTCGTCGAAGGCCTCGGGGGTGAGCAGCTCGTCATCGTAGAGGGCGTCCACGATCACCTTGGCGTCCGTGTACTGCTGGTTGTACAGGTCGACCGCCAGGTCGGCCTGCTCGTAGTAGTTGTCCACCCAGGTCTCGCCGTGGCATTGCTCGCACACCGTCTTCATCCTGTTCCGTTTCTCCTGCCAGGTGCTACCGTCGCTTATGGGGTACCCAAGGCTGTTGGCCGTGTTGTCCGTGTGCCTGGAGATGGCAGGTTCCAGCTCCCAACTCAGGCGGGAGCTCACGTCGTGGGTGGCATCGAGCCCGGGCGCGGAGGACATGTGACATCCAGCACAGGTCGGGGCGCGGTAATCCTCGCCCGCCTTCCAGTCCTCCTCTTCCCAGTTCCACGTGTCACCCTCGGCGGCGTAGATGTTGCCATGCTTGGACTCGGAGTAGATCTCTATCTGGGGATGGTCCGGTCCCATGTGGCACTGGCCGCAGGTCTCGGGGCTTCGGGCCTCCTTCAGGGAGAAGGAGTGTCGTGAATGGCAGGCGGAGCAACTGCCCTTGCTGCCGTCGGGATTGATCCTGCCGATGCCGTTGTTGGGCCAGACGGTCCAGTTGTCGGCGGTCTCCCCCGTCATGTCCGTGCCGTGACAGGCCTGGCATCCTCTCAACGTGGCGGCATGGTCCATCTCGACACCATCACGCATGATGTAGCCATCGTCGATCTGGCTCTCCAGGTACGGGAGCTTCTTGCCGTCGAAGAGCAGGGCGTAGTAGTCCACCCCCAGGGAATGGAGGCTCCTATCGTTCTCCTCGACAGCATCGGGATGGCACTCGGCGCAGTCCAGGGGCGACACCACCGGGGACACCCAGTATCCGTTGTGGAGCTCGGTGTCGGGGTCGGACTCCTCCCCCTCGTGGCAATCGATGCACGAGACGTCCTCCTCGGCGTGACGCGATTTCCTCCAGTCCGCGGTGATCCCGGGCATGATGTCATCCTCGTGGCAATCGATGCAGGGGTCGTCCCCCTCGCTTGCCCGTGTCTCCCCCCCATCGCTGGCGATGGGGTCGATATCATCCGCATCGTTCGCCTCCATCTGCATGCTGGCGAACAAGAGGACCACTAGGACGATCGCAGTTGTGAGAAGGAAGGCCTGCAGGTGCTGCTTCCTGATGCGAAATCCCTGGTGGTCGCCCTCTATTGGTTCTGGCGATTCCTCAACCATTGTACGTTCCCACCATATCCGGTGACCTCTTGGTGTGAGAGGTCGATATTGGAATGGAAGGACGATATATAAGTATTATACTTGAGCCGTTCAATCCAGTCCCGGTTTCCTGTTCCGCCCCGTTGCGAACGAAACCCTTAAGGCCCGACATGTACTAGCTTCCTCGTTCCTCCAGGGGGTAGCAGATTGGGAGACCTGAGAAAGTACACGCCCCTCTGCATCGGAGCCCTAGTCCTCATCATGTGCACGTGTATCCTCGCCTCGACGGACGCAGAGGCGAGGACGGTGATCGACCACGATGTGGTGGTGACCGGCGACATATCGTGGGTGGACGACACCTACGAGGTCCACGGGAACGTGACGGTGCTCGGGGGCATGACGCTCCACCTGAGCAGGGTTGTGCTGGAGATAGTCGGGACCAGCGACGGCTCCCACCGGATAGAGGTCAAGTCGGGTGGCCATCTCATCGCGGACAACTCGACCATCAGGGGGTCACCCTACTCCATCGGAGCCATCTTCGCTGGCAATGTCCTCATGGCCACCTGCACCGTGGAGGGCCTGTACGTCAGCAACGTCACCGAGGCCATGCTCGTCTCGGGTGTGGCCGAGTTCCGTCACACCACGATCAAGGACACGAAGAACCACACCGCCATCAAGGTAACGGGAACCCTCGAGGCGATCGACTGCCAGTTCCTGGAATTGGGTTACACCGCCCTGTTCTTCCCGGATCCATCGGGCGCGAGGAAGAGCTCCCTGAAAGGCTGCACCCTCAGTGCCAGGTCCACGGGAACGGGGGACACCTACGGGATACTGATGTCCTGGACCGAGGCCGTAACGGCCGATGTGAGCCTTGACATAGCGGATTGCGAGTTCCAGGGCTTCAGCTACGGGCTCCAGGGATTATTCGACTCATCCAGGGCATCCCTCGATGTACTTGGGAGTTCCTTCGCAGGATGCGGTCAGGGCATCTCTATCTCCGGGAACAATGCAAGCGTCTCTATCGTCGGGTGCGAGCTCGAGGGTCCTGGTACGGCTGGCATCAACATATACGTGATCAATCCCTCAGAGACCTCGATCGACCTAACGACTGCCGACCTTGCCATCAGCGGGTTCGATGTGGGCATCAATATTCGGGGACCCGCCCACGGGTTCCGACCGCTCCTGGACAACGTTACGGTTATACTCTGTACCCAAGGGATCCACGTCCTCGGC
>JAUVRF010000122.1 GCA_030597775.1 Methanobacteriota archaeon
ACGTACTGCAGGTTATTGTTCATCCCCAGCAGGGCGAAGGTGCCCTCGTTCTCGAAGCGAATGGTGCTGACATAGCCGGCGGTGTTGGCGATGCTGACCCATTTGTCGTTCACGTACCTGAACATGGTGTAGGAGTTGAAGTCGTACCAGTTGGACAGGAAGTAGCTTCCGTCGTTGTTGTACTCGACGCCGTAGCAGTAGTAGTACTCCCGGTCGTCCCCGACGGGGCGGGACAGCCTCTCCATGCTCGACCGGGAGAGGTTGTAGACGTCGATGTAGGAGTAGGAGGAGATCACGATCTCCCCGCCGTCGGGACGCACGTCCAGGTCGGTGACCCTGCTCGAGGTGTACACCTCGATGCTCAGGGACCCGGACCGGTACTTGTACAATCGGCTGGTGGGGACGCCCAGGTAGGCCTCGTGATCGGTGGGGTGCCAGTCGATGGCGGTGATCTCGTAGCCGATGCCGGAGGTGATCGAGGATACCGTGCCGCTGTCGTACTTGTATAGCCTGCCCTGGGTCCCGCCCAGGAGTGCCACGGTGTCCGCCGGGTCGAAGGCGGCGCAGGTCCATTTCCAGGATTGGAGGGTGTACTTCGCCCTCTCCGTGAGACTTGACCCCGCCGTTGAGTACACGTAATTGGTGTAGAGGCCCGTCGTGACGTTGCTGTCGGAGGTCAGGACGACCCCCTCGTTCCCATCGGCGCGCATGGCGACAGCCTCCGCGCCGTGGGTGGCGTCCAGCTCCTCGAACTCGTATATGTCTATGCTCTCTGCGCCTGCGGGCGAGACTGCCAGTGCCAGCGTGACGAGGGCAAGGACGGTGATTGCGACAAGCCCCATGAGGGCATGTGCGCGTCGCGGGGGGGCCAAGTATTACAACCTCCGGGTGGCCAGCATCTCCGATGCCGCTATTGCGTGTATAAAACGGGAGCATTGATAAACCTTTTCCATTGGGGCGTAAAAACGCTTATCAGCGCGGGAGACCTTCGGAGGCCCGATGACGGGGCAGGAATACCAGCTGGTCGTCGGCGATATATTCAAGACCCTGCCCGAGTGGAAGGGAGCCTTCGACCTCATGATCGCGGACCCGCCCTTCAACATCGGGTTCGACAAGGGGTCCCACGAGTATGGGTCGAAGGCGTACAAGCTCTATCAGGACAACATGTCAGGCGATGACTACCTGGATTTCTCCAAGGGGTGGATAGACCTGTGCCACGGGTCCCTATCGGCCAGGGGCTCGCTGTACATCGTCTCGGGCTGGACGAACCTGGTCCACATCCTCCAGGCGGTGGACGCCTCACCCTTCCACCTGCTCAACCACATCATATGGAGGTACACCTGGGGCGTGTACACGAAGAAGCGCTTCGTCACCTCCCACTACCATGTCCTGCTCCTGGTCAAGGACCCCAAGGACTACAAGTTCAACCGCCTGGAGCGATACCAGGAGGACGTCTGGGACGAGGAGGCGGAGGAGGGCGACCTGGATGGCTGCCTGGAGGGGGAGGAACGCTGGGACGAGGGGGATGTCTGGTTCTTCCCGGAGTACAACCGCGGGCACGATCCCGACAGGATCAAGGGCCACCCGTGCCAGCTGCCCGTCAAGCTCCTCCGGAAGATGATCCTCACCTCCACCGACGAGGGTGACAACGTCGGGGACGTGTTCTCGGGCTCGGGCGGTACCATGCTCGCGGCTCGCCAGACGGGACGCCGCGTCGTCGGTTTCGAGGTCGATGCCGACTACGCGGCGGTCATCAGGCGCAAGGTCATGTGGGACGAGCCCGTGGACCGGAGGGGCGTTTGATGGCCGAGGACGCCATGGCCTCGGTCCAGCCCCCTCCCAAGTCGACAGCTTTTAGATAAGACCCGTCCCATTAGGCCCGGGGTTGTTCGGTTGGCCGCCAACTTCTGCTCGGACTGCGGTACTCGGCTCGAGCAGCAGGCATCGTTCTGCCACAACTGCGGCCACCAGACGGTAGCTGGCGGTCCTCCGCCCCCGGCCCCCGTCGGTGCCCCGATGGCACCAGCAATGCCTCCAGGCATGCCCCCGGGCATGCAACCCTGGGGCATGATGCCCCCACCCGGGATGGAGGTCCCACCGACCCCGATCACGCACCATCGTGCCATGGGGGTATTGGGCGGCATCGTCCTGATCTTCTCCTCCTGCCTGGTCCTGGTCCTTGCCCTCAATTTCCTGATCGACCTTGCCTGGGAATATGTCTACCACGACGACGGGTGGGAGTCCTGGGAGGAGACGGTGATCCGCTGGGAGTACGTGGTGGCCGGGGTGTTCATGATCGCCTCGTTCTCCATCGGCCTGGCCTCGGGCATCGCGGCCATAAGGTCGACCCGGTTCACACTGGCCCTCACCGGTGCGATCTTGGTGATGGCGAGCACCACCCTGGTCGTAGCATTGGATGATGTCCTGTCGTGGGCGTTCTGCCCGATCCTGGGGGCGGTGGGATTGGCGTCGATACTGATCGCAAGGCCGGGATTCAAGGCTCCCGTCAAGCTTGACAGGACCCGGACGCCGCCCGTGCAGAGGGACAACTACGGGAAGGAGAGTGCCTGGCCGTGACGACGCCATACCCGGGAGGTGGACCCGCAGGCCCTGTCCCGGGCCGATCCCCGGTGCAGATGCCATCGCCCCAGTCCTGGGGAACCATGCCTCCGCCGGGCTATGTTCCCCCCTACGCCGGCCCCTTCTACCCAAGACCGCCCCGCAACCCACGCCAGAACGCCGCGATGGCGGCGGGGGCGATGATACTGATCTCAGGTCTCTTCTGCCTGGTGTTCTCGAACACGATCCTCTACTGGGAGGGTTTCGGCCTGGATCGGGACGCCGGTCCGGACGGGGAGGTCCGTACCATCGACACCGGGCCCTTCATCGCCGGCCTCCTCCTCGGCATCGGCTTCGGAATGGCGGTCATCAGCGCGTATGCCTGCCTCCGCCAGGTGCAGTTCCGTTTGGCCCTGGTCGGTCCCGTCACCATGATGGCGGCCTACCTCAGTCTGATGTTCTACGAGCCCTTCGTCATGGTGATCATGGCCTACATCTTCATTCTCTCGATCATCTCGGTGTTCCTCATCTGGTACTCCATGCCCATATTCGACACAAGCGCCGGGACGGGTGACCTCGAGGTGAGGGAGATACAGAGGCCAGCGATGCCACCAGGGCTCAGAAGGAACCGATAAATAGAGGCGATGCATTGGATAAGAGGGGTTGATACGGATGGAACGGACATGTCCTAGCTGCTCACGCCAGCTCGGAGAGGGGATGAACTTCTGCCCCGGCTGCGGTCGATCAATGACCGGGGAGCCCAGGCCCGAGGTCCGCTCCGGCAGTGAGGGCGCGTATCACTTCCCGGCACCGGCCCAGCCCGTCTACCCCCTGCCCTACTTTCCAGGCCCCGGGATGTATCCGCCTATGGTCTCTGGCAAGCGGACCAGCGCCATAGCCGCGGGCATCATCATGATCATCGCAGGCTCCCTGGCCCTCATCTGCGGTCTGATATACACGCTGGACGATTGGTGGTTCTGGGATGCCTGGTACATACCCGCGGCCCTGTGCTACCTCAGCTTCGGCCTGTCCCTGTTGGGAGCGATGGGCCTGTTCAGGAGGACCTGGCGGATGGCCGCCCTGCTGGCATGCATCACCCTCATCCTGACGGGAGGGTTCACCATCCCCGACTTCACCATACTCTCGGTCATCATCCTGGTCCTCGGCATCGTCAGCATCGTGCTGGTGGCCACCTCATGGGGGCAGTTCGACGAGCCCAGGATGGGGGGTTACCCGTACCCGCAGATGATGCCGCCCATGGGGGCCGGCATGGCCCCTCCACCAGGCGTCCCGCCCACCACGTTCCAGGGGGGAGCGCCACCCCCGAGGATGGTCACACCCCCCGCGTCCTACGACCATGGAGCGCCCCCTCCGCCACCCCTTCCCGTCGAGGAGGAGCAGGTCATTGCCTACGTCGAGACCGACGAACGACCCCGACCCCCACAGCCTCCAGGCAGTCAGATCATATTCGGAAAATCATAAATACGGTCGGTCTGCTTGCTTTCCACCAGTAGGTGGTGTTCGCCCTTGTCCGGAACCAGATGGATCCTCCTTGTTCTCCTTGTCGGTCTCGCTATTGTAACGCTCCTCCCCATGACGGAGCCGGTGGAGGCCGGGATCGCCCCGATGGTGACAAGACCCTCCGGCACCGGACCCTACGAGCAGGGCTGGGTGGACGGGATCATCAACACCTCCACCAAGTCTTACGACACGCCAGTGCGGTACTACTATCCAGCCACCAGTTCCGGGCGGGGGGCCACACCGGACCCCTCGGACGCTCCCTACCCATGCATCCTTTGGCTGCCCGGTTACGGAGGGCCCTACAACTCCTACGTCTACGAGGCCAACCACCTCACCTCACACGGCATGATCGTTGTGACGATTGGGGTGAACTGGAACGATTTCCCCAACAGCGCCAACCGCGCCGACCTGGAGGACATCCTGGACCATCTTGAGCTCCTGAACGCAACGCCCAGCGATCCCCTCTATCAGATGGTGGACAAGGAGGCCTACGGCATCTCGGGACACTCGTCCGGGGGAGGGCTAAGCCTGGCGAACGGCGCCTTCGTTGACAGGATCAAGGCGGTCCAGACCTTCGCCGCCGCCATCGCAGCCAGTTCCACCGATTCGAGCACCCCCTATTACGATAAACCGCTGATGCTCCAGGTCGGGCAGCAGGACTCGAGCTACATCGCCGGGTCGCGGAGGGCGTACGAGAAGATCGGCTACACGAACAGCCTCATCGAGATAATCGGTGGAGGTCATGGTGGACCCTTCCAGATGCACCTATACGCCGCCTTCTACCTGTACCACCTGGACCACCAGGACGAGTACTACACCTTCCTCTACGGCCCAGAGGCGGTGGCCGATGCGGCATCGGGCCTGGCCGACGTGTACTTCAAGGTCTCGGACGACCACTTCTTCCCACCGACGATCACAGCCAGCATCTCGGCCACGTCGGTCCTCATGGACGAGCCCGTCGACCTCAACGCAACCATCAGCGGGTACCAGCGGCCCGACGATCCTTTGCTGGTCCATGAATGGGACTTGAACGGCGATCACGTCCCCGAGGTCTCCTCCGGGACCGGTCCCAACGTGACCTACACATTCGACCGCCCCGGCGTCTTCTACGCTGTCTACACCTACAGCCTTGGCGCCTTCAACCTCCGGTCGGACCCGGTCCGCATCACGGTAGCCAACGTACCACCCGTCGCCGTGGCGGGAGCCGACATCCAGGTGGACCATGATTCTGCAGGGGAGCTGGACGGCAAGGCCTCTTACGATACGCCATCGGACAACCTCTCCCTTCTCTACCGGTGGGATTTCTCCGCCGGTCAATCCACGAACGTCACCAGCAACAGTCGTGTCTCGCGGTTGTTCTCCGAGGTGGGTGTGGTCGTGGCCACGCTGACCGTCATCGACTCGTACGGGAATGTCTCAACGGACACGGTCAACATCACCGTGGTCAACGTGGCGCCCACGGCGGACGCTATATCGAACATCACGGCCTTCGAGGACGAGAGCGCGCGGTTCCACGGGGCCGGGTATGACACGGTCTCCCACGTGGATGCCCTCAGGTTCATGTGGGAGTTCGGTGACGGCATCAGTTCCGACTGGAACCCGAACCCCGAGATGTTCCATCCCTTTACGATGGAAGGCGAGTATGATGCAACTCTCTGGGTGAAGGACCCAGAGGGTGAGCTGGCCAGTGACAACATTGTTGTCACGGTGATCAACAAGGCTCCCGTCGGGGTGATCTCAGCCCCGCTGGAGGACGCCACATTCTGGAAGGACGACGTGGTGGAGTTCCAGGCACAGGCCCATGACACCCCCTCGGACATCGACCTTCTCACCTTCCGATGGGACTTCGGTGATGGTGAGGTGACCGAATGGCTGGTCTGGAAGAACGCCGCCCTCACGCACATCTACACCAGCAGCGGGGAGTTCACTGTCACCCTCGAGGTCAAGGATGACGATGACGATGTGAGCACCATCACCGTCGGCATCGTGGTTTTTATAATGGTACGGCGACCACCGAGAACCACACCCTGGCCCTCCACGACGGTCGACGAGGACTCGCCGGTGCCCTTCGTCGGGAGGGGCGCGGACACCACGAGCGACGAGCAGA
>JAUVRF010000618.1 GCA_030597775.1 Methanobacteriota archaeon
ATCAGGAAGCGGACCTGAGGTCCACTCACGTCGTCAGGTCGGGCAGGTACTCGTCCACGATCCATCCCGAGAGGACGAACAGGATGAGGACGACCGCGATCAATACGGCGAATGCGATGATGACGCCCATGTCCTCGTATCGCTCGATGGCGAGCACCGCCACGAGGCCGGGCAGGGGAAAGAGCATCACAAGGCCGCCCACGACCATCATGGCCAGGCCGATGTCCAACATCAGATCCTCGCTGGCAAGGTAGAAGAGCCCCAGGAGGATGAGGGACACAACGAACACGGCCGTCATGGTGCCCATGACCCCGTGGTACCTTCCCGAGAGGAACCATCGGGACCCGCCGGACCGTGATGCGTAGTAGACCACGAGCAGGGTCAGGCCCGAACCGGCCGCCACCAGGGAAAGGAAGGTAAGTACCAGCTCCCAGTCCATCTCCCAGTCCTGGAGCGGTTCCAGCACCAGGGCCACCAGTGCTCCCGAGAACATGATGCAGAGGCCCACCCCGAAGTAAACGAAGAAGGACATCCTCGCCCTGTACTGGTACTCAGAGGAAGGATTGCCCGCCAGGAGGAGCACGGAGACTACGCCCCCAGCTATGAAGGAGACCGCAATGACCTCCCAGTGGGCGGAGTCCTGATAGAACACCGGGTCGTAGAGGCGCCAGTCGGGGAAGAGGAGCAGTATGACCGCGAAGGCTGCGGCGATACTGTTGGTCGTGATGAGTAAGGATATCAGGGTGTAGGGGTGACGCTCCCTTGACATCTCGATCCTGGCGAGGCGCTTTTCGATGGCACGCTGTCTGCGCATCTCGGTCTTCAGGGCCTTGTGTTCCTTCTTCTTCAGGCGCTTGAGGTCGGTCTCGGCCGTCTTGAGCCGCTTGGTCGCCTCCCGGTCAGTCGTGGTCCCCTCGTCGTACAGGACCGGCAGCATCTCGGGAAGGGGAGGCCCCTGCACCACGGGAGGGGACGGGGGCTGGACCTCTTCCCTGGATGCCCCCGGTTTACTCCTCCGCCAAGCCGTGGCCACGCCTCACCAGACGCATCATGGGTGGGACTCAGAATAAACCTTGGGGCGTCATCATATCGTCCCGATGCCGGCGTCACCAGAAGACCTATTACGGGCAAGGTGGTTCAATCGTCCACTGGGAGGAACATGGGGGCCGTGGATTGGAGGGTGATACCCCTCGAGACGATGACAGCGGCATGGGCGATGGCATTGGAGGAGACCCTTTTGGGCACCGTCGCCTCGGGAGGTCCCCCCACCGTGAGGTTCTGGCGGTGGGACCCCAGCGCGGTCACCGTCGGCAGGTTCCAGGACGTGGAGCGGGAGGTGGTCCTGCACCGCTGCCAGATGAAGGGCATCGACGTGGTCCGCCGGATGTCCGGGGGTGGTACGACCTACCACGACTCGGACCGGGAGTTCGTGTTCAGTGTGACGGCCCCGGAGGGGCTCTTCGCCCGGGATGTGGTCGGGGCGTACTCCCAGGTGTTGGGTCTGGTGGTAGAGGCCCTCGGTGACATGGGGATCGAGGCCCGGATCAAGGATGACAACAACGTTATGG
>JAUVRF010000465.1 GCA_030597775.1 Methanobacteriota archaeon
ATCCAATCGATCGTCGGGGTTGTCATCATCATCGGGGCCATGGCGGCCATTTCGGGCAAGAGCTGGACAATCTCCGTGGTGGGAGCGGTCGCATGCCTTCTCTCCGTTGGAATACTGTTCATCGGTTCGCTGTGCGGACTGGTCGCCCTCGTCCTGCTCATCATGGGGAAGAGCGAGTTCGAGGACCTGTACTTCGTCGACCCAGGTAGTGACCAGGACTACGAGGAAGGGTCCGAGGGATACTACGAAGGGGGACCCCAGTACGCGATAGAACAGAGGGACCAGTACGGACGTGTCCAGACCGGTTACGACGACGAGCAGCAGCCAAGGTACCCCTGACCGTGACATCTGGCCTCCGCGGTTATCCTTCGAAAGGCTTATGTACAGGAACACCTTTCCCCGATTCCCTAGGAGGCTCCAGATGGGAAACGTCCGACCAACGTACATAAAGCGCGTGGCGATCTTGCTCCTCGCCACCTATCCTCAGTTCTTCACTGCGGATTTCGAGCACAACAAGATCATGGTCGGAAGGGTGACGGACGTGTCGTCGAAGAAGATGCGCAACCGCATCGCGGGATACCTCACCACCCTGAGGCGCAAGAAGCCCCGGACCTAGGTTCTCCATCGATCCCATCCATATTTCGGCATCCAGCCCGGGGCCTGCCAGGCCTCCCGCTCACCGGGGAACATCAATCAACGACCGTTCCACCAGGGGACGTGCTCCGAGAGCACTCCCGGCAGGTTCCAAAGGATGTCGGAGGCCAGCATCGAGTGGCCCAGCTCCTCCAGGCCCTCATCTCCCGCAGCTCCGACCAGGAAAGCGGCCGTTCTGGCGGCGTCGAAGGGGTCCATCCCCTTTGCGAGCATCGCACCCACCGCACCAGACAGGACGTCACCGGTGCCGCCCGTGGCCATGGCCGCGTTGCCGCTATCGTTCAGCTTGACACGCTTGCCGTCGGACACCACATCGACCGGGCCCTTGGAGAGAACGGTGCAGCCCATCTCGGTCGCCAGGGTCCTCACCGCCTGCACCCGGGCATCGAGGTCGGATGGCAGGGGCTCGTCCGCCAAGATGGCGAACTCCCCCGCGTGGGGCGTCAGGACCGCTCCCGGGTGAGGGGGCACCTCACCCATCGTACGGAACGCCTTTAGGGCGTCGGCGTCGACCACCACGGGCTTGCCGGCCGCGGCCAACCGCTTGTAGACGCTGGCAGCCAGCTCGAGGGAGCCAGGGTCGTCTCCCATCCCCGGGCCCAGCACCACAGCATCGGCCCGGTCCTCCCAGGCCATGACGGCCTCCAGGTGGGTCGGGGCCAGCTTGTCCGTCGTGGAACCTCCGACGGGATGGACTATGAGGTCCATGGAATAACCGCTCACGACCGGTGCCACCGCCCCGGGTACCGCCACGTATACCAGGTCGATGCCGCAACGGTGGGCCGCGATCGCCGCCAGCGTGGGAGCCCCCGTGAAGGGACCTCCGCCGATGACCAGCACGTTCCCGCGGGTACCCTTGTGGGCGTCGCTGGGGACCCGCGGGACGAGGGTCAGCTCCCCGGGCCCTGCGAGCCTCTCCGCCTCCTCCGGGATGCCGATGGGCTTGACGACGATCGTTCCGCATTCCTCTCCCATGCCCACCTTGGGTGCGTGAAAGGTCACGGTGGACTCTGGCCTGATGGCCATCTCCGTCCCCCAGCCCGTCGGGATGTCCACGGAGACCACCCGCTTGCCCGAGCCGTTCAGGATCTTGACGGCATCGGCGTAGACGCCTCTGGGTGCCCCCGCGACACCCACGCCCAGCATGGCATCGACGATCAGGTCGGACGCGGCCACCTTGGCGGCCAGGTCATCCCCGACGCGACCTATCTGCACACCGATCTCCTCGGCTTGCCTGAGGTTGGCCCTGGATATCTCCGATCTCGTGTGGTCCCGGGACCGTAGGAGGACCACCTCCACCTCCGTGTCCTCGGCCAGGTATCGGGCCACGACGAAGCCATCGCCTCCGTTGTTGCCCGACCCGCAGATGATCAGCACCCGCTTGCCCGCCCCGCCAGTCTCCAGGATGTGCTCGGCGGTGCCCTTGCCCGCCTCCTCCATGAGGTGCTTGTTGGGAACGCCCCTGTACTCGGAGTTGGCATCGAGGACTTTGACCTCGGCGAAGGTGATGGGTTCCATGATGACCAGATGGGACAGGGACGCCAATAAGGTTTTCCGATGGAGGGGGCCAGTCTTACGGTCGGTGTAAAGGTTGATGACAGGTTTTCCTTGCCAGCTTCCGAATGTCAAAATTTGCTCCAATCATAATATATATACTCGGCGCCCAAACGGTGATGGAAA
>JAUVRF010000120.1 GCA_030597775.1 Methanobacteriota archaeon
GCACGAGCGGCCCGATCGTGGAACAGGGTCACCGGGACTCCCTGGGTGGATCCGGGGATGCGCGCGGACGTGTCCGTGTGGAGATCGAGGGATTGCAGGTCTCGACCCTCTGGTCGGGTCAGGTGGCCTGCGAGCCCGGCAGCATGCTGAGGACGCTGATTGGCCCCTTCATCGACGCTCGGGAGGTGTCCCGGACGGCCCTGGGTGCGATGGCGTTCACCTCCACCTGCAGGGCTACGGTGCAGGGTACGGCCCGGGTCATCGGGTCCACATCGGGACCCATCGGGGGCCCCGCGGGGGGGGTCGAGTGGCGGGTCCCTGTGGGGATGACCCTGGAGGTCCCCGTGGTGACGGGCTGGCGTCTTTCGGGCGTCCTGTACCGTCCCTCGGCCACCCTCTCGGAGGACCTGGCACGCCTGTCCGAGGCGATCTACGGAGCCGTCGGGTCATCGATCGGTTATCTGACCCACGGGCTCATGGATGCCGCGGAGTGGGTGGAGGCCCAGCTCGAGGGCCTCTACGGCGACATGAGGGAGAGCCTGCTCTCGAAATCGGCCTACACCCTGTCCCAGGCCCTCTGGCGCATCGGGGAGTCCCTTGTGGACCGCAACTTGGGAAGGTCCATCAACGGCTCCTGGGACCTGCTCATGGACCTCTTCGGTGACGACCTTCGGGAGATGCTGACCTGGGAGCTGGAACTGATGGGAACACGCCTGCAGGTGGCCCTGGACCCCGAGCTGCAGCAGATCCGTGTGGACCTGGTCAGGGGCAAGGTCTCCCTCTCCGTGAGCGTGCGACGCCTGTGCGATCCCCATCCGCCCTTCCGTCCCCAGCCCATCCAGGGCTACTACTGGGGCGTCTTCGGGGAGGCAACGCTGGACCTCGGGGACAAGGGGGCCTCGTTGTACCTGGACCCCCTCACGCTGGAACACCCTTCGGTGATGACCCTGGTGGCAAGATGGGGGGACGAGCACAACGGGTCGGGAAGGGAGCTGGTGGTGGAGGCCCTGGAGGCGCGCAAGGCCCGGCGTACCTCGGGGCTCACCCTGAGCCAGCTGGTCGGTGGTGCGCGGTTGCTGTCATTTGGAGGGGGTTCCCTGGTCGATGCTGGTGTCGTTCTCCACGGGGACCTTGTCGACGAGGAGGCCGTGCGCGCACTGCTCAAGAAGGCCCTCAAGGCCGCGTGGCTGGCCAGCGTCCGCGGCTGGAAGGTGGGCGACCTCCTGGGCAGCACGGGCAAGGGACCGGACGCCGGTCTGTTCGTGGAGACCCTGCTGAGGGAGCTCTACTTCGCCCTCCTGGAGCAGGCGGCGGACCTGGTCGCCGAGATCGAGGCCTTCGTGGAGGTTGACCCCCCGGGGCCTGAATGGCCGATGGTGAGGGTGTCCCTGGTGCTGTCACGGCCCCTCGAGGTGCTGCTGCCCCTGGAGAAATGGGTCGGCCGAGGCCTTCGGGACCTCCTCGGGATGGCCTCGTCGGGGGCGACCGGCACGTACGGGAACGCGGCGCTGGGCCTGGCGTCATGCATTAGCGAGCATGTGCTGGTCCGAACGGAGCTCCTGTGGACGGTCGAGATGCCCCCGTGGATGGGGGCGCTGGGGGGTCCCGATATGCCCGACGAGGTGGGGCTTGTCCTGCGAGGCCAGGCGAACCTGGCGTCCCTGGCCGCCCTGGCGGGTCGTGGAGGTGGTGGGTGGGAGTCTCGGTTCGAGGTACTGCTCCGTGGTCTCCCTGGAGCCGCACTGGCCCTGGTGCCCGGGATGGGTTCGCCCGACTGGAAGTGGGTCGAGATCACCCTTCTCCGGGTCGTCCTCCGGGAGGCGGCCACGCCCCGGGTGCTGCTATCACAGGTGCTGTACGATGCCCTTGGCAGGGATGCGGACCTGGAGTTCGTGGAGGTGGTCAACGCATGGGACCGGATCGTGGACCTGGAGGGATACATCCTGGAGGACGATGCGGGGAGGTTCGAGGTGCGGGGGCACCATCCCCTCCTTCCGGGGGACCACCTGCTGGTGGTTCGTAACGGGTCGGCCTCCCACCGGGAATGGGGGTTCGTGCCCGACGCGGACCGGATGGGCCTGAGGCTCTCCAACGATGGCGATCTGGTGGCACTGTCCGCCCCGGACGGGACCCGACTCGACCTGGTGGCCTGGGAGGGACATCTTCCGGGATGGGAGGGACTTGAGGCCGGGGAGGGGCAGGCCCTCAGGCGGGGGGAGGGCGACCTGGACCGTTGTGAGCCGTCCGCGTGGACGGTGGAGATGCCGGCGCCACGCAGGTCGGGCGGGTGACGGCCGTTGCGACCCCGCCTGCTCCACCCTCTACTCGTCGTCCCTCGGGGGCCGCGTGGACGCCTGGGGGGTCTCGTCCGGCCTGGGGGGCCGCGGTGGCTGCTGGGGCGCTGGAGCGGGTCCGGGAGGAGCCTGGCCCGGGGGTGGGGCCTGGCCCGAGGGTGGAGCCTGGCCCGGGGGTGGGGCCTGTTGCGGTGGCGGCATGGAAGCCACGCCGGGCGGTGGCGCCATCGGCGTGGTCGGTCCGATGCCCATCTTCTTGAGGCGGCGCTCGTACTGGTTGTCCACGTACATCCGCGTCAGCGGGTAGGCCACGAGAAGTACGACCACGAGGATGAGTATGCCCCACACGAGGCCGGTGTTGGCCGCGTAGAAGCTCTCCACCTCCTTCTCCTCCTGCTTGATCGTGAAGTTGGTGAAGTCCCCGTTGCCCGCGTAGTCCAATGCGACGATGGACACGTAGGTGGTCTTGTTGCCACCCAGGATGACGGGGTGGGAGAACTCGCCCGTCTCGTTGACGTACACCTCCTCTGCGTAGTAGGTGATGCCATCGGTCCCGTGGGCCAGCCAGACGTTCGCCGTCGCCTCGGTTATGCCGACGACGGTGTAGAAGGACTCCTTGGTCCTGGCGATCTCGTTGAGGACACCATCGAGGAACACCTGGGGTGCGAGGGTGTCAAGGGTGATGATCACGCCTATGATGCGGTAGTTGCCCGCCTCGTCGGTGACCCTGAGGGTCACGTAGTTCTCGCCCTCGTCCAGGTTGATCTCGGTCTGGAAGTATCCATCGATGACGGGGACGATCTTGCCCTCGATGTAGAGGGTGGTGCCGACCTCGGTCTCGCCCGTGACGCTGAGGATGCGGGTGTTGACGATGTCACCGTCCTCCAGCGACATGTTCGTGATGTACGGGGCCGTCAGGTCGATGATGAGGGGTATCGTCCTGGTCTCCTCGTTGCCGGCCTCGTCCACGGCGAAGATGACCAGGTCGAAGGGGCCCTCCTCGACGACCGTGACGTTGGTCTCGAAGTTGCCCATCCAGTCTATGGCGATGCTGATGTTGTTGACCGTTATCTGGTCGTACAGCACATCCACGTCCGTGAAGCCATCCAGGATGAATATCGAGGTGTTGATGATCTCTCCGTCCTCCGGGCCTCGCACGGTGATGACCGGTGGGTCGGGGTCGTAGTAGATGTTCCAGTAGACGAACCTGTGGTTCCTTGCGATGTCCTCGGCGTCGATGACGATGACGTTGTTCCCCTTGAGGAGGTCGACGGTGTGGGTCCATATGCCGTTCTCGTTGGGGACGTTCACCCCGTTTATCTTCATCTTGGCCCCCTCCAGGTCCGTGTAACCGCCCATCACGAAGGAGGGCTTGTTCGTGCGCAGACCGTCCTTCGGATGTGACACGACCACGATGGGTGCGATGGAGTCCAGGAGGATGTACCGTACCTCCTTTGCTATGTTGCCAGCGTAGTCGGTGGCAATGATCACGAGGGTGTTGTTGCCCTCGTTCAGGTTGATATTCTTGTTGAAGGTACTTCCGTAGAAGGGTATGTACTCGCCGTTGATGGTCAGCGTGATAACGTCCGGGTCGGTCGTGCCCAGGATCGTCGTCTGCGAGCTGTTGGTGATGGTGTTGGGCGGCCCTGGCTTGATGAGGGTCAGTTCCGGGGCCGTGGTGTCCACGGTCACGTTGGTGATGGTGATGTTGGCGTAGATGCCGTTGGGGTAGTTGGCCCAGTCGTAGGCCCGGACGAAGATGGTGTAGATGCTGTCCAGGGCGGGGTCCATGTACAGGTCCCAGACGGCTGTGCCAGAGGCGTTGAGCCAGATCTTCCTGTGCCACAATGGCTCGGGGTCGAAGCTGACCTGGACGACGCGTGCGTGGGAGTGGGCATCCATGCACGTCCCCCTGACGGTCAGGTTGTCGGTGTTCTGCACGTGGTTGGTGGAGGGAGCGATCACGGTGAGGTCCGGGGGCTGGTTGTCGAAGAACCTCAGCTCCTCCTTGAAGTCCCGGTTGAAGTCGATGGCGGGACCGGTAACCCTCTGATTGCCGCCGACCAGGAAGGCGGTGAAGCTGTGGATGGTGAAGGTCCGGGTCTCCCGTACCACCCATTCCCGCTCCGAGTGATTGCCCAGCCATCCATCGATGTCGGCCGTGTAAGGTCTGAACAGCCGGTCCCCGGCCGCGTTCTCGAACTCCACGGTGTTGTAGCTGCACGGCATGCTGTTCTGCCAGGTCGCCGTGAAGTCAAGGTACCTCCACGAGGTGACGGTGTACGCGCCTCCGGAGACACGGGCCATCGCCTTCCTGTGGGTGGTCCCGTAGATCTCCAGGATGGTATTTACAGCGTTGTAATCGGCCTGGGCTCCGTCGTTGACGTTGTACGAGTCCTCCAGGGTGGCGCAGATGAAGCTGTCGAAGTAGATGCCGCCACCGTCGTTGTCGAATATGTACCAGTTCTTGAACACGGGGCGGTCCCACATACTGCTCACAAAGGCGAGGAAGACGCCCTGGCCACCGTTACCGATGGAGGTCAACCTGTCCAGGTACTTGGAGTGGGGGATCGAGCAGTCCACGATGAGGCGGATGCCGTCCTGGGTGTTGTTCTTGGCCCAGGAATCGTCCAACCGGAACTCCACCACACGCACGGCCAGGTTCGCGTAGATGCCGTATCCAGAGTTGAGGTACGCCTCGTTGTCCCTCATCATGAAACGGCCCTTGTCCGTCGAGGCGCTGAGGAAGATGCCGTCCTGATTGGAGCTGGTCACGTTGTTGCCGTGGACGATGACCTTGACCTCGGTGGTGCCCAGGTCGGGCACGTTGATGCGTATCCCGTAGCCCGAGGCGTTGATGACGTGGTTGTGGCTGATGTCCAGACCCGCCGCGTAGCCGGAGGTGGGGGTGTTCACCTGGATGCCGTTGCCTCCGGAACGGTCGATGGTGCAGTTGGTCACCTGGGCACGCCAGCTGTTGATGGTGATGCCGTCGGTACCGGTGAGGTCGCACCCGTCCATCGACAGGCGGCCGGCGGACGAGATGGAGAAGTGACTGCCCGACGAGGATATGGTCCCGTCCTTGACGGTGAACCGTGCGTTGGTGGTCAGGGAGATCTCGTGGGTCCCGATACCGGTGAACCTGAGGTCCACATCGGTGAGGGACAGGTGGCCGTTGCCGATGATATGGATCGAGCCGGTGATGGTGATCTGCCTGTTCGAGAAGGTGGTGCTGTCCGATATGACCCAGTCACCGGAGGCCGGGGGGTTCGTCTGGGCGGAGGCCGAGAGGGCCACCGCGACCATCGCAAGCAGGGTCACAATTGCCAATAGGGCGATCAAGCGCTTCATCAGTAACCACCTCCCGGGGGCATGCCAGGGCCCTGGTCGTAGTCGTACAGGCCCTGCTTCTCGAGCTCCGGATCGTAGTTCTCGAGCTCGGGGTGCTTCTCGATCCACTTGCTCCTCGTGGTGTGAACGGTTATCGGGACGAGGATGAGCAGGCCTATGACGATCGCGAAGATCCACCACAGGCCGAGAAGTACCTCCGTTGCGGAGGCTTCCTCGGACCCCTCGACCTGGTAGGTTATGTGAAGCAGGTCGGATTCGGTGTTGCCGGCGCGATCGGAGACCACGACCTCGATGTTGTTCAGCCCCTCGATGAGCGGGACGGTGGTCTGGAACGCACCGGTGTTGGGTACCACGTGGACCTGGCGGTGGTTTAGCATGAGCGTCACCGCGCTCCTGTCGGCCACCCGCCCGGAGATCGTGACAGTGCCCTCGGAGACCTTGGTCTCCATGGCCGTGGTCATCTTGGGATTGAAGTAGGGCATCTCCGGGGCCCTCGGGTCAACGTCCAGGATGTAGATGATGCGCATCTTGTTCCCCGCGATGTCCGTGGCGTAGAAGCTTA
>JAUVRF010000508.1 GCA_030597775.1 Methanobacteriota archaeon
CGTACGAGCAGGTCCCCGGTGGAGGAGGCGATGTAGAGCTTGAAGAGCCCCGTGGCGGCACCGACCAGTTCAGGCGCCTGGCCCGCCTTCAGGCCCATGTAGAGCGCGTAGTCGACGTAACTGGTCCGCTCGATCCCATCCATCTTCCTCTTCCACGACCGCAGGTCCACGGCAGGAGGTCGTGTGTTGGGCATGTCCGCGACCGCGGTTACGCCACCGAAGACCGCCGCCCGGCTCTCGGACTCGAAGGTGCCCTTCTTCGCATCCCCGGGCTGCCGGAAGTGGACGTGCATGTCCACGGCCGCCGGTACCACCAGGCACCAGGGCATCTCGTAGTGCATGTTCCCCTCGAGCATCTTCTTGATGGCTACGATACGGGTGCCGGTGATACCGATGCAACCGTCGGTGAGGCCACCCGGCAGCAGGAGCCTGCCTTCGATGCTCACTTCCACGTCCGGGTCCATCTCCGCCTCCCCGGTCCCAGAAGGCCTGCACGCGGCAAAAAGCCTTGTGCCGCTGCGCAACCCAATTGGACCCCGGAGGCTATGCCCTCCCGATGCGCCTGGATCGAGCGGGTCTGGCGCGTACCGCTGATGGGGTCGGAGACCATCAAGATTACATTTTTATATCCACGCGTCACTCACCGGTCCGATGGGCTACTTTGACAGCATCCAGGGCCGTCCGATAATACGGGACCACAAGGCCCTCTCGTTCACGTACGTGCCCAAGGAACTGCCCCACAGGGACGAGCAGATGAAGCGCATGTTCTCCATCTTCAAGAGCGTCGCCGAGTCCGGGGTCAGCCAGAACGTGATGCTGCACGGCCGCGTCGGGACGGGCAAGACCGCCCTGGCCAAGCGGTTCTCGATGGAGTTCAAGGAGTGGGCCGCGAGCAAGAACGCCGCCGTCGAGTTCGAGGTGGTGAACTGCCGCCGGAGGACCTCCAACGCCTCCGTGGTCCTGGCCCTCACCAACCACTTCGACAAGCACTTCCCCGACAGGGGATTCTCCGTCCCCGAGATGCTGGACGTGATCAAGAAGTATCTCATCCGCGACCACATCCATTACCTGGTCATCCTGGACGAGGCGGACGTCCTGCTCCGGAAGGCGGGCTCCGACCTCATCTACATCCTCACCCGATTCGAGGAGGAGGAGCTGCGGGACCAGGGCTCGGTGAACCTCATCCTGGTGGCCCAGGAGAACGTGATGGACCTGATGGACGAGGCCTCCCGGTCCACCTTCAAGCCCTCGAACGTGGTGACCTTCGAAAGGTACACCGAGAAGGCGCTGTACGACATAACCGAGCAGCGCGTCGACCTGGCCTTCCATCCCCGCACTGTGGACCACGAGGTGATGGAGCAGATGGCGGCCATCGCCTCCGAGACGGGGGACGCCCGCCGGGCCATAGACCTGCTCGAGAAGTCAGGCCAGCTGGCCGAGGAGGAGGGGGCCGAGTACGTGAACGTGGAGCATGTCCGCAAGGCCAACGCCATCGCGTACTCAACCCTGGACACCTCGAAGCTGGACGAGCTGGACCGGGCGAAGACCGTCGTGCTCCTCTCGATCTGCCGTGCCCTCCGGAAGGCCTCGGTGGTGACCACGGGCGAGGTCCAGAAGGTCTACAAGCTGGTGTGCGAGGAGCACAACGAGAAGCCCCGGGGCACGACCCAGTTCTGGAAGTACATCCAGGACTTGTCGGCGAGGGGCATCATCAACACCAAGCGGGTGAAGCACGGCGCCGAAGGCCTCACCACCCACATCACCCTCACCGAGGCCTCGGCGGAGGACCTGGAGACGGAGCTGGCGAGGCGGCTTGGGAAATGAGAGGTAGCGAGTCCTACGTCCGCTTCTCGAACAGCTTCTCGGTGGGCTGGATCAGCACATCATACTCGACCCGGGATGCGCCCGAGGGCCCATCGACCCACCAGATGAACTCGTAGGTGCCCGCATCCTCGGCGTCCAGCCGGATGTTCTTGTCGTAGGTCGACACAATGGTCTCCTTGATGAGGGTCTTGCCCGTGGTCTCGTGCCAGACCTTGAAGTGGACGATGGGCTGGAGGACCATGCCCTCGGAGGGCACATCGTACCTGATATGGACCTGGTAGTCC
>JAUVRF010000080.1 GCA_030597775.1 Methanobacteriota archaeon
AGGACCTGGGTCTGGATGAGACCCCGCCCACCGTGCTGGCGAACAAGAAGAACCAGGAACTTGTCCTCAACATCATCAAGGAGACCGGTTTCACCGACATGGTCAAGAAGGGGGGTAAGTGATGTCCAAGTACGCGTTCTTCCTAGGTTGCGTCATGCCCATGAGGTATCCGGGCATCGAGAGTTCGACCCGGGAGGTAATGAAGCAGCTCGGAGTGGAGCTGTTCGACGTGGAAGAGTTCTCGTGCTGTCCCGCGCCTGGTGTCACCAGATCCCTTCAATCTTCCACCTGGCTCGCCGTCGCGGCCCACAATCTGGTGGCCGCACAGGAGGCCGGACTGGACATCATGGTCGTCTGCAATGGCTGCTTCGGGTCCCTGGCAGAGGCCGCTCACATGCTGAACCACGACAAGGACAAGCTTGCCGAGGTCAACAAGGTGCTCAAGGCCGCCGGGAGCAAGGAGTACAAGGGAAAGACCAATGTGAACCACTTCGCTGTCATACTCAAGGATGAGATCGGGTTGGATGCCATCGCCAAGAGGGTCAAGCACAAGCTTGACGGCATGAACGTCGCCATCCACTACGGATGTCACTTCCTCAAACCCAGCGCCGTCAAGGAGCTGGATAACCCGGAGACCCCACGCATACTTGATGACCTGGTGGAGGTCACTGGCGCCACCTCCGTGGATTACCGGCACAAGCAGATGTGCTGCGGTGCAGGCGGAGGAGTGCGCGCCAACACCCCCGACGTGGCCCTCAAGATGACCGAGGAGAAGCTCAACTACCTGGACGAGATCGAGGCGGACATCATCTTGGACGTGTGTCCCTTCTGCCACCTGCAGTACGACAGGGGCCAGAAGGACCTGGACCGGGAGACCAAGTACCCTGTGCTCCACCTGAGCCAGCTCTACGGCCTCGCCTTCGAGATGGACAACAAGCTGCTGGGCTTCGACATGCACGATGTCCCGGTGGACCTGTAGGCCGTGATATGGTGGCACCCGAGGGAAACCCAGGAGGCAAGTTCCGGGCCGTCCTGGTCTCTATAACGAACGTTCGCAGTGTGACCGCGGAGCTCATGCCCTTCGTGACGTTCAGGGCAAATATCGAGAAGCGGGAGGTCAATGATAAGGACCAGGTGGCCATATTCAACGTCTACGGAACGGCCTCGAACTTCGTCGTGTTCCTTGATGCTGGGAAGACACCAGCCGATGTGGAGGAAGAGCTGGTCCCCTACAACGTAGTCATCTCACGGGCAGATTGGCAAATGGTGATCAATGACCTAGAGGGAAAGGCCCTTTACCTTGAGGCGACCAAGGGTTGATCGATGACCGACCCAACGCAAAACCCTTATCTGCATAAATCACGTTCACGTCCGAGCCAGGTGGACCTATGGCCTCGAAGGATGATGTGGTGACCGGACCAGACATCCAGGTCGCTCCTCCCGCAGTTGGGAGCGATGGCGGACCCACCGGAGGGGATCCCGGCAAGGGCCCGGCCAAGAAGGCGATGGGTGCTCCTGCAGGCTTTATCGGTAAGGGAAAGGATTGGTACCGCGGCCTGGACAAGCGGGATCGCATGGTGGTGCTGATGGGTGCGCTCGTCGTTTCGCTGGCCATAGTGATGCTCTCGATATACTGGTCAGGGGGCGGAGGTGTCGGAGGCAGCGGCGACGACCCTGTAATGGTCCCCATTTCAGACTGGGACAGGTCGGGCCTGGACACCCAGGCCATTGCCAATAACGAGGAGAACACCAACCTGGAGGGGCAGAACACCGTGTACCTGGTCTCGTTCACCGCCATTGCTTCCGAGGTCATCTTCATAACCCACCTGACAGGTCAGGTGGACTGGACCGACGAGAGCTCCCCGCCGACCAGCGCCCCAGCCGTCGGCTACGTGAACGAACCGGACAGCTTCCAGCTCAAGATAGTCATCCATGACGACTTCGGTGAATGGGAGAGCGATCTCGTGTTCAACGTCATCGGTCAGTCAGGGACGAACACCATCACCATCGACCTCGAGGCGGAGCTCGGTGCGCCCATCGCCGTGGCCACTCCCGAAGGGGCCAAGTACCTTCCCGAGGGTTACATCCAGATGTTACGGATCGACCTGATAGTGTTCACCGAGGACTGTGGTGACTGGACCACCAACGACCCACGTCCCAACATAGGGGATGGAGGGAACCATTTCACATTCGACTGGGTCGTGGAGTACCAGGTCGATAGTACCACGAAAGACCCGTAGGTCCCGCGTATACTGAACGGACCTAATCGGCACCCTTCATGGCGGTCATGACGAGGATATCGACGGAGGCGTTGTGCTCCTCGAAGTCGGGGCCCGTGCATACGGCGCCAATGTCATGGACGGTGATGGCCTGGAGCGCCGCTTCCTCCATCCAGCGATTGACCTCCTCCAAGGTGAAACCCAACCACACATCGTGGAGCGCATCCATCATCCAGGTCTCCTCGTGCTTCAAGAGGTCTGCCATGATGATCTTGCCACCGGGCCGAAGCACTCGGGCGCACTCCGTGAAGACCCTCGCCGGGTTCGTGGCATGGTGTAAGAAGAGGCTCAGGAGCACGGTATCGAAGGAACCATCGTCGAAGGGAAAGGCTCTACCCTCAAGATGGACGAAAGCGATCTGGTGCCATCCGCGCAACACCTTCGTGCATCTGCGGATGTGACCCTCGTCGAAGTCGAGGGCGGTCACGTTGTGTCCGGCCAGTGCCAAGGAACTGAGTGCATAGCCGTCCTCACAGCCCACAAGGAGGACATCCATGCCCTCGACCAGGTCCATGAGGTCGTTCGCGACCTGCTCGTTGTAATAGATGCACATCAAACGGTCAAGGTCACGGATGCGCCCCGCATGTTCCGAGGTGGGTCCCTCCTCCTCATCCTCCGTATCCTCGGTCCCCTCGGGTTTCCCCTCGGCCCCTTCGGGAGCTCCCGGAACCTCCTCGGTCCCTTCGACATCCTCGGGCTTCCCCTCGCCTTCGGGGTCGATCGGTTCCTTTTCCTCGTCCTCCGTGTGTACGTCCTCCTTATCGTTTACCAGAACACCTCGGATACCTTGCCCATCTCGATGGCGCGCCTTACCTCCATGGTGATGCGACGGCCGGTGCTCATGGGCTTCCTCCAAAGGGAGTTCCCATATGGATGGCCCACGCTCATGTGCACGTTCGTACCCCCGCCGACGCGGGGTGCGACGTCGTAGATGTAGAAGTTCAGGTCCTTGTCAACGCAGGTCTGGAGGCAGTATGGCCCGATGATGCCTGGGTCATAATGCTCCTTCGAGGCCTCGACGAAGATCTCTCCCAGCCTCAGGGCTTTCTCGAGCAACGATTCCCGCAGCGTGGCGGCGTTGTGCCCGCACACCGTGTACTCAGGATACATCTGTCGCTCCAGAAGGGTCATCTGCTGGGGTGCCGGGAGCCTCACGTGGCCGTCAAGGGATGTCTCGAAACGCCAATCGACGCCGATGAGCTCGTTCTTGGTGCCGAAGGTCTCGAGGGGTGAGTAGAACATGTCCAGGTTGAACACCGGTCCCACGATGTACCTCTCTATGCGTGCGTTTCCCAGGTCCTCTTCGGTGATGACGCCCTGCCTGATCAGTACCTTGGCCTTCTCGTTGTACTCGGAGGTGGAGGCGGCCGTGAAGAATCCCCGCTCCAGCTTCTTCTGGGCGTGATGCAGCTTGACCATGACAAGGCTGTCGATGTCCGCGGGGTCCTCTATCTTCTCCGGGAATGGAAGGCCCGCCTTCTCAAGGAGCCAGTAGTAGTTCTTGACCTCACCGCGCTCCTCGGACCTTAGCATCGACCGATTGCCGAACATGGGCACTCGGAAGTTGTCCTCGATCTCTTTCATGTCCACGTAGGAGGTGAACGACCTGTTAGGGATGAAAAGAATGTTGTCATCGATTATCTTCTGCTGTTCCTCTGGTGCCATGATCTCCTTGAACTTGTCGTACACGACGACACGGTCGACCATTCCACGGACCAGGTTGCCCGCGCTGTCGTAATGGGTCTTGAAGTACTCTGAGTCGGTCCGTTCCCTGCCCTTCTGTCAGAGCGCGAGGGATTCGAACCCCTCGTCCTTGGCTCCGTCGCAGACATCCAAGGCGGAGTGCGACGCGATCATCCCTATTTTCGCTTGAGAGAGGTCATACCCCTCCAGTACCGATGCGATCTCTGATTGTGGTAACATCCTTCCAACCGCCTTCCCTTGTGGTCCATCCCGTGACACAATATGACTGGTTATAGCCTCCGTTTCCTTAGCTTGGAGTAGTCGACCCCGATGTCCATCCCCAGCTCGCGGGTGCCGACCTCACCGTCGGCGTCGTGACCCCCGATGGGCCCCTTCGCGGGTCCTCCCGGTTCCTTCGGCCCCTTCTTGGGAGCCTTCTTCTTCTTCCGCTCACTGGGGTCGATGAGGTCGATCCCGAAATCGATCTCCCCAGCTTCGCTCTCCAGATCCTGGTCGAACCCAGAGGGGCGACCCCGGGTCGGGGTCCGTTGCAGGATATCCTCGTCTGGTTTGAGGTACCTGTGATAGTGTGGTTTGGATACATCGCCGTCCCCTGGGGTCCCGAGGGGAACACTGGCATCATGGCCGGGTTCGGGGGAGCTGCCCTCTGGCTGGAACCTCACCGGGGTCTCCTCCTGACGGAATTCCTGGTCCTGGCCCACCTCGGGCTCTTCCTCCGCGCTAACTGTCTCGGTCCCAATGGCCTCACGTTCCGCTTCTTCGATGACCGCGAATGGAACCTCGGGGACAATGTCCACCTGCTCAGCGACAGCGAAGGGAGTCTCCTCGGCGGTCTCCTCCGTGAACGTCGGTTCCTCACCGACCTCCTCAGCGACGACGTAGGGCGTCTCCTCGGATATGGCTGGTCCATCGACCACTTCCTCAGCGACTGCGAACGTTGGCTCCTCTTGCGGGACCAGTTCAGGCTCGGAGAACGCCTCCTCCTCCTCGATGGTCCCTTCGACCTCTTCGAACGGCGCTTCCCCTTCGGTGACGTCCACGGCCTCTTCGAACGGCGCTTCCACTTCGACGACCTCTTCGGCCTCTTCGAAAGGTGTCTCCCCTTCAGCGATGTCCTCGGCCTCTTCGAAAGGTGGTTCCTCTTCAACCTCCACGAAAGCGGCATCCATATCTTCCTCTGGGATCTCCTCTGTCGCCTCGGCGGGAACCTCCTCCACATCCTGTCCGGATGTTTCAGGGTCGGATGAGGGAACGAACTTCACAACACGGACCGGTCGTACACGCGACGAGGAGGAAGGGTCATCCTCATCATGATGGTCCATCTCGTCATCGACGGCTTCAAGCGGCGGTGGGGTCTGCTCTGGTCCCTTCTTGTTCCTTCGGAACCTGAACAATGGTCGGACTCGGCGTGTCCCCTGTTGCTGCTCCTCTTCATCCGGGGGTTCGGACCCGTTGGCCCACCCATCCTCGTCGGACAATCATGCCCCTCCAGCATATCTTCTAGGCCACACTCGCTGAGGTGGAAAGGGGTAATATACGGGAGCGGTATTAACGTTTTTCATCCGGGCCATCCAGCTTTTCTTGGGCCTTCAGGGAGATTCATCCATTGGTATCCGAGGTCAAACTGGCGGTCTTCGATATGGACGGGGTCCTCATCGATACTCGCAGCAGCTGGGTCCTGGTCCATGACCATTTTGGCACCCAGAACGAGGATAGCCTTGCTGCCTTCTTGAAGGGTGATATCGATGACATGGAGTTCATTCGTCGTGATGTGGAGAGATGGTCGCGCGCCAACGGTCGCGTGACGTTGGACGAGGTCAAGGGAGTACTGGACTCCGCGGTCCCCTTCCCAGGAGCCGTTGAGACCATACGGGAGCTGGGAGACCGCGGTATCAAGACCGCCATAGTCTCCGGGGGGCTCCGCCACCTGGCACAGCGTATCGGTTCCCTCTGTGGGACCGACATGGTCTTCGCGAACGACGTGGAGGTCGATGACCAGGGCTACCTCACGGGAGGTGGGATAGTGGAGGTGCCACTCCGAGAGAAGGGCTCATTGGTGGCCAGCATCCAGAGGGAGCTCGGCATCTCCACGGAGGAGACCGCGGCTGTCGGTGATAGCTCTGTGGACGTAACGATGTTCCAGCTCGCCCGGGTCTCAATAGCCTTCAACCCCAGGGACGAGGTGACGGAACTGTCTGCCACCCACGTGGTACGAGGTCGCGACCTGAGGAGCATACTACCGTTCATCCTGGATGGATGAGCCTTGGTGGCCGAGGAGCGGAGGGTAGCCTTCAGAACCGGTATTGCCGCCTTCGCCAGTACAAGAAGACCACGAAGATGACGAGGACGCCCACGATCACCCCTCCGAGACCGTAGTAGAGAGCATTGTCCGGTTGTTCCGGTTTTTCGCCCAGCCAGATCTCCTCGTCGATCTCCAGCTTGTCCCTGTCAAGGACCGTTATCCTGCCCTCGGGATCGATGACGGCATGCAGGTCATGCTTACCGTCCTTCACGAAGGTGATGTCCCACTGGACGCTGGCGTTCTCCTGACCGTTCTCGGGGATGTGCTGGATGGTGTCGTTGCCGATGTACTCATCGTCGACGTAGATGTCCACCAGGACCTCGGACACGGCCATGGTCTGCTCGTTGGTTACGGTCACGTTGAGGGTCGCCAACCGCTGTTCGCGAACCTCGATGACCCGGGAGGCCACGTTCCAGAGATCACCGGACTCGTTGTCGTTGTTGTTGGCCCTCATCCCTGCGACGCTCACAACGATCTCCTGGTCCACGTTGCCCGGGATGAAGCTGACATTGAACCACTTGTCGGTGATCGGTCCGACGCTCCAGAGTGACGTGCCGTTGACCCTGATCAGGTCCTCGGGAAATGGTGAGATCCCGGTATCGTTGACGTAGCTGTTCTTCCACTTGACGTTGTCATCCGTCTTGGAGGTGTTGAGGTACAATCCGAATCCCGTTAGGTCCTCGGGTTCACCGAGGATGCCGATCATCACGTCGATGGAACGGTTGCCGGGAGTGTACGCCGTCCGATCCAGCATCTCGATGCTGATGGTGACATCGGGCTCGACCTCGGTCCCGTGGCAGTAGCAGGACTGCTCGCGAACGTACTCGGTCATATCTATGCTCTTGTTGAGGTAACCGCTGACGACGGGAACTGAGACCAGCATGGCCATGAGGACCACGATAGCAACCTTGGCCGTTGCGCCTCTCAGACGGGGGATGGTGACCCTCACGGTCGTGCCCTCCTGCGGCGTTTGGCGGCCATGCCCGCTGCGCCAAT
>JAUVRF010000022.1 GCA_030597775.1 Methanobacteriota archaeon
AAGGGGTGCGGAGCGGCCGGATTCGCGGCCTACGCCTACAAGGAAGGTACTCCCGGGAGGGATGTCACATTCACGAGCGAGGGCACGAACGAGGGGAACGTGGACGATCTCTTCCTGCTGTCACGGTCGGAGCCACCGGCCGGGTGGAACGCCAGGCTGGACCAGTCCTTCCTGGACATCGAACCAGGAAGGACCAAGACCGCGAGCCTGGTGGTCACATTGCCAACTGGCACCATGGCGGGCGAGTTGGCGAATGTCACGGTCACCGTGGTATCACAGGGCAACGAGACCAACCAGGTCGAACTGGACACCCAGACAGAGGTGGCCGGAGTGCTTGGTCTGACCGTCGTCCTTGACAAGGTCAGTCAGGACGCCCGGCCCGGCGACACAGTGACGTTCCAGTTCCAGATAACCAATGTCGGTAACACGCTGGACACCTACAGGGCCACCTACCGGCAGACGGCGGGGCCCACGAGCGGTGTGAGCTTCGAACTGCCCCGGGCCACCTTCACCGCCCAGGTCGGCGAGACCGTCACGGGCGAGTTCATGGTGATATTGGATGCCGACGCGGTCGGGGACCTGGCGGTGAACGACCAGATCGCCTTCGACCTGTCCGTTGTATCGGCCCTCAACATAACCATAGGCGCGAAGGCCCCTGGCTCCGTGATAGTCAGACAACTTCATTCCGTGTCCATCACCCCTCCGGCCCAGGAGACGTTCAACGTCCTGCCAGGGGACAAGCTCGACATGATAATCGAGTACGTGAACGAGGGCCACGGACCGGATTCCGTCACCCCCACGATGACGGTCCCCGAGGGCTGGGAATGGAGCCCGGCCGAGCCTTCCATCTACCTGCAGCCAGGAGAGGCCAGGACCATCCAGATCTGGGTGACGGTGGCGGCGACCGCTCAGGCGGGCCCGCATCTCGTTGTCGCCCAGGCCTTGGTCGGGGAGGATGTCCTTTCCAGCATCGACATGAACTTCGTTGTCGACTGGACCCCGAGCATCTCCGTCCGATTGGAGGGACCTCACGATACGAACCTGACCCAGGGCGAGGAGCTCACGATGGAGTTCCGCGTCACCAACACGGGCAATGACGAGGACACCGTCACCGTAGAGTTTGCCGGCCTCACCCGGGGATTGACCGCCGAGGCCAGACCTCCCAGCGTGCAACTGGACGTTGCGGGGATCGCCACTGTGATCGTTGTGTTCAACGCCACCGACGACGCAGAGCTGCGCCGTGGTGTATACCGGATCATCTTCAGGTACGCAGACGAGGTGGAGCAGACGCCGGTCCAGGTCAATATAACGATCGAGAAGAAGGCGGGAACGATCGAACCCGACGACCCGACGGGCGACGATGACGGGGGCGGTATCTCCATGATGGTCATAGGGATCATCGTGCTCGTCTTGATCGTCATCCTGGTGGCCGTGTTCCTCATGCGCTCCGGGAGCCAGCGACGGGGCGACTCCAGGATGGAGGAGGAGTTCTTCAAGCCGAGGGACGACACCGCCACCGCGGCCGTGCTCCAGGAGGAGCTTACCTCTCGGCAGGTCCCACCGGTCCCGCCCCCTCCACCGGCCACGATCGAACCCCCGGAGACCGCCACGGCCTCGGACTGGGAGGAGTCCCCCACGGAGCCCGTCGCTGTCGCCGTCGCCGAGCCCGCTGGGGCAGCGCCCCCGAGGGGAGGAGCGTGCCCGGACTGTGGCAACGCCATGGAATCCCTGGGCCGCGGCAGCGTTGGCATGTACTGTCCCATGTGCGGCCACAAGGAGGAGGGTGGATGATCATGATACTGAAGCTCACTAACGGATCTCAAAGGAGGAAGGGTTAAGATGTTCAGAAAGACGCTCACCCTGGCGGTCATCATCGCCATGGCGCTTCCCGGCCTGATGGCCATCATGCCAGCCACCCAAGGCCTACCCTCGATGCCCGATGCGGGACGGGACCTGTTGGCCGGTGAGAAGGGTCTGGGCGCTGCCTTCTCGAGCCCGACCAACCTCCATCTGGTCGTTGCGGACTTCGACCCGCTGGTCGAGACGGTGACGCTGAGCCCCGCCCTTAGAACGACCAAGTGGGACGGGCTGTTCATCATCCAGTTCATCGGGCCCACCATGCCCCACTGGGTCGATCGGGTGGAGGCGCTGGGCTGCGACCTGAGGTCCTACGTTCCCGACTACGGCTACATCGCCGTCATGACCACGGGCGCGCGCCGGTCCGTCGTGGACCTGCCCTACGTCCGATGGGTCGGGCCATACCACACGGGTTACCGGGTCTCACCGGACCTTTGGTTGGACCGAGAACCCGTCCTGGGCCTTGCCGTGGTCGCCGTGAACGACCCCGCGGGCTTGGCTGAGGCCTTCGTCGACCGTGGAGGGGCCGTTGAATCTTTGGGTACCAAGGTGGTCCAGGGCCTGCTGCCACGCACAAGCCTGCTGAGCCTTTCCAAGTTCAGTGGCATCGAGTGGGTCGAAGCCTGGCTGGAGCCCGAGCTTCACAACGACAACGCCGCCCGTCTCATCGGTGGCCGCCAGCTGGTCGATGGACCCTATAATGACTCCACCCTGCGCCTATGGTCCTGGAACAACGGGACCGAGACCTTCGAGGGCATAACCGGTGCCGGGTACATCGTCTCTGCCGCCGACACCGGACTGGATGACGATCACCCCAACCTGGCAGGACATCTGCCCAGCATCAATTACGTCGGCGGCAACCCGAACATCGACACCTACGGTCACGGGACCCACGTGCTGGGGACCGCGGCCGGCGTAGGTGTCCCCTACCCCGCGGACGCGGCCCTGGGCATCGGCAAGTACATCGGTGTCGCCCCCGGGGCCAACGTGTTCTCCCAGGACATCTTCGACGGTTCGGCGTTCTTCCGTAACTTCGACGTCATCGGCAAGGACGCATCACAGATGGGAGCTGTTGTCAACAGCAACTCCTGGGGAGAGTACCGAGGTGGACAGTACACCGCCAATGAGTTGGCCTACGACACCATGGTCCGGGACGCAGACCCGACCACGCCCGGGGACCAGCCGATGGTGTTCGCCTTCTCCGCCGGCAACAGCGGAGGGCGCGGGGACCGGTCGGTGGGCTCTCCCGCCTCCGGAAAGAACGTGATAACCGTGGGCGCCACCGGCAACGACAAACGCGGCGTTTCCGGGCAGAACGTGGCGGGCTTCTCGAGCCGCGGCCCCACCGCCGACGGACGCATCAAGCCCGATGTCGTCGCGTCTGGCCAGCACGTCGTGTCATCCCAGGCCTGGCCACACACGATGCCCTTCGACCCTCCATCCGATGGTGGCACGTCCTGGACCTTTGCCAGCGGCACTTCCATGTCGTGCCCCGCCGTGGCCGGCGCCGTCGCCCTGGTCTACGACTACTCGGAGGAGATCTACCTTCATCCCTACCCCTCCCCCGCCCTCGTCAAGGCACTGCTCATCAACGGGGCAGACAAGCTGACCTCTGACTCCGTTTATCCCGGCACCCGGGCCGGTTGGGGCCGTGTCAACCTCACCAAGCTTGTGGAGACCCCCAACTTCCGCACCTTCTTCTACGACCAGGAGACCCCACTCCGGGTGGGCGGCAAGGAGGTCCAGAGGTACATCTTCGCCGTGGCGCCCGGGGAGAGGACCTTCAGGTTCACCCTGGTGTGGACGGACTATCCAGGATCGCCTGGCGTCTCGCCCTCCCTCGTGTCCGACCTGGACCTTGTGATCACCGACCCTGACGGGAACGTGTTCCGTGGCAACAACTTCGACTCCAGGGGCTATTCGACGGCCGGTCAAGGCACCAGCAACGACACCATCAACAACGTGGAGAAGATAGTGATGCCACGGGCGAAGGCCGGCTTCTACTCGGTCCAGGTGTTCGCAAGGAACACCCCCAAGGGAGCCCAGGACTTCGCCCTGGTGGGCCAGGGTGACCTCATTGACAAGTGGCGGGACCTGGTCGCCGAGAACGTCACGTTGAACAAGGAGGAGCTGGACGAGGGTGAGCCCATCGTCTTCGCCGGGGACATCGTCGCGATGGGAAACCTGCCCTTCTCGCCCTTCCATTACGAGGTCTACCTACTGGACAAGGAGACGGGGGCGAAGACCATCTTCGAGGAGGATACCGTAACCAACATGCATGCCTGGGAATCGATCCATTTCTCCCACCGATGGTTCTCCGTCCGTGGTGATTGGGAGTTCGTCGTGGACGTCGATACCGGGAACACCAACAAGGAGATCTCCACGCTGAACAACCCGGTCCGGATGGGAAGGTTCGTCAAGGGCTATGGCCTGCGAGCGGAGCTGCTGCCCACTGACGTGGACGTCTGGCCAGGCCTGGAGGCGCATCTGGAGGTGAACGTGCTCAACGAAGGCAACGTCATCGACACCTTCACAATGTCAACAGAGGGCATCCCAGTGGGTTGGACCGTGCAACTGGACCAGGGCGACATAACACTTGGAAGGGAGCAGACAGGGACGATCATACTTCGGGTGATGCCACCGCCCGCCGCCAAGGCGGGGGAGTTGTCCGCCATGAACGTCAGGATAGCCTCGGTGGGCAACTCCACGTACAAGGCCGACCTGGTGTCGAAGGCGACCGTGGGTCAGGTGCATGGTCTCCGGTCCGACCTCGCCGACGAGGGTACATCCGTACTTCCAGGCAAGACAGTGTTCCACGTCATCAACGTGACCAACACGGGCAATGGCGATGACACCTACCACCTCGACGTCTTCGGGACACCAACGGGGTGGACGGCCAGCTTCGACGAGGATAGCGTCACCATCGAGGACAACGTGACCAAGGTCGTCATACTGGAGCTCCAATCCCCCGAAACGGCCATCCACGGTACGATCGCGGAGCTGGACATCACGATATCGTCCAGCACAGGCAAGTCCACAACCCTGTCGGCCAGGACCCAGGTCCGACACACCACTGGCATGACGGCCACATTGTGGGCGGAGGACAACATCATGCCCGGAGGGAGGATCAAGTTCTTCGTTGAGATCGACAACCTGGGGAACGGCAATGACGACTTCTTCTACTCCGAGGTGCTGCCCAAGGGCTGGACCTCCACCTTCCCATTGAAGGAGGTGGACCTGAGCCTGCAGGCCTTCGAGGCCTACAACGGGAGCGGGGAGCTCAAGTGCCCGTCGACCGCACGTGCTGGTACGTATCCTTTCACCATCCAGATATTCACCCGTGAGTTCATCGAGGAGCTCACCGTGAACGTCCGGGTGGAAGAGGTATACGAGGCTTCGATCATACCCCTGGGTGGCGCGAGCGCCATCTTTCCGGGGAACGAGACCATGATGACCCTGGGTATCACAAGCCTGTGCAACCTGCCCACGGAGTTCACGACAGAGCTCACGGGTGCATCGACGGACTGGACCATCTCATACGACCCACGATCGGCGACGGTGGACACCTTCAAGGCCCGGGAGTTCAACATCACCATCGGTCCGCCACTCACAACGCCCTATGGGATGTACTACCTGACGATCGAGATCACATACGGACCCGTCACCGAATTCCACAACATCACCCTCTACGTGATGGAGATGCCGACCGATGTGGACGCTGACCCGACGAACGATGGGGGCCTCATGACCTCATTCTCGTGGATGATCATCCTCGTTGTGATCGCTGTCCTGGTCATTCTCGTCATCGCGATGAGCAAGAGGGGTGGAGGGCCCAAGGCCACTGAGCTGGAGTTCGAGGATCCCGACGGGGCGCAGCCAATGTCCAGACCGCTGCCACCACCGCCACCGCCGGAGACATCGACCCGAAGACCCCGGCCTCCTCCGCCTCCCCCACCACAAAAGACGCCGGAGACCGTGGACGAGCTCCTGGCGGGCACGCCGGCCATGGACCGGGCCAGCGACACCTACGATCGATACTCATCCGACGTCGCATACGCCTCGGGCAGCACGCTGGCTTCCCAGGGCGAACCCATCTACGCCGGAGATTGCCCCAAGTGTGACGGAAAGGTGCTGGAGTACCCGTCGGGCGCCCTGATGTGCAACCGCTGCGGAGCACAGTACACCGACCACTGAGTGCAACACGTCGAGAGGTGAGGAAAAGGAACAAGGACCGGGGGGGGTTGCTTTGAAGGAGTGGCAGCGCTGGGAAGCAATGGCCGACGATTTCGGCAAGGTCGGAGACCATCACCGGGAGGCTGAATGCCTTGACATGGCGCTGGAGATCCTTCCCCCTGGGCTCGGAGAGGACAGGGACCGCCTCCGAGCGCGACTGGATGATACCCGTACGAGGGCTCTCGAGGAGGGGCCCTCCCCACCGTCATCGATGGAGGCTTTCGACGAGTCCCTGTTGGAGGCCCGAGAGGCCCTGGGTCCCGAGGATGCCAGGGAGGCCATGATGGCGACCATCCGCGATAGATGCAGGTCCATCGACGGGGTTCCCGAGGCGGAGGTCATCTTGGAGGTTGTGGACACCAGCGGTCTAGAGGAGGACCTGGTCCGAGGGGCCCTCGAGGACCTCATCGACGGGGGGATGGTCTACCGCGTCCGCCCCGGTCGGCTGATGGTCGACGGTGTCGTGGGTGATCCAGACGTGGAGCTGGCCGTGCTCGGCGTCCTGGGCGAGCTCTCGACCGGTGGAAGGGGCGGTTCCCGGGAAGAGGTGTTGCGTGAGCTGGTCGAAAGGGGCTTCGCCAGGGACACGCTGGAGAATGCCATCGATGAACTGGAGGAGAGCGGCCGCCTCAACGAGGCGCACCGCGGACAGCTGAGGGCCGCCCTGGAGACCAAGGACATCAAGGAGGTCCACCACATGGTGATGGCCGCGGTGGAGCTGATGGACCCCGATGGCAAGGGCGTCCTTGCTGCCAGGCTCGAGCGGGAACTGACCTCCCGGGGCTGCGAGCTGGACGAGGTCCTAGAGGCGATAGAGGAGCTGGTGGACGAGGGGGACCTGCTCCGCGAGGGGGGTGAGGTCCGGACCTCCAGACCCAAAATGGAAGACCAGCAGGCGAGGGAACTTCTGCTGGAGGTGATCCACGCCCTCTCGGAGGACAGAGATGCACCCGTTCCCCTGATGAAGGTCCTCAGGGCAACGAGGGGTCGCGGCATGGGGACGGCGCTGATGCACCGGACACTGGATGACCTTGTCGACGCGGGCCAGGTTTGGAAGGACGACCGTGGCCTGCACCTGACGGCATCCGTCCCGAGGGACACTGGCCGGGGCCGGGAGGCCCTACTAGAGGCCGTGCGCCAACTGGGTCACGGCCGTATCGGCGCGCCACGCGTGGAGGTGCTGGACCTGGCGATGGACGGGGGGCTCGGGGAGGAAGAGGCCAGGGAGTTGCTGGAGGACCTCATTGACGATGGCCTTGTCCACGAGGCGGGCGCGGGTTTCCTCAAGCCAGGTTGATGGGCCAACCCCATGCCAGAACGGTTGGGCGGCATGTCTCCTTCTCAAAAAGTATAAAACGGATAACGCAATACAGGAGCCGTCAGCCAGCATGCCATTGCTGGACAAGTTCAAGGAAGGTATCCCACCATGCGGTACGGAACTGCCCTTTTATCCTCAGCCATCGTCGTTCTCCTGGTGCTCAGCAGCGGTTGTCTCGGTGGGGACGACGAGCCCGAGGTCAAGGTGGAGCTCGAGCTGATGGGAGAGAAGACCCAGAACGTCATCCAGGGCAACAACACCACCTTCCTGTTCGCCATCGAGAACAACTGGAAGGACAACGCCACCCTGGTGGTCTCGGTGGATAAGGTCCCGGAGGACTGGTCGGTGGACCTTCTTCCCCCGAGGGCCGTCCTGGAGAAGTTCACCGGCACCTCCGTCCGCGTCAACATCTCATCGCCCTGGGATGCGAATCAAAAGGGTTACGAGTTCAAGATCAAGCTCAAGGCCCAGGGCAGTGATGTCCACAAGGCATCGCAGAAGGTCAGGGTGTTCATACTCGCCTCCAAGGTCTCCCCGGAGCTGGACATTGTCAAGGAAGGCGGGATGGTGGTGTACATGAACTACACTGGATACCTCTCCAACGGAGAGGTGTTCGACACCAACCACGAGAACACCTCGCTCTCGAGCAGCATACCCAAGGCCCCCAGCTACCAGCCGCGCTCGAGCTACGATCCCACCCCGTTCCGCCCGGGTAGCGGACAGATGATCACCGGTTTCGAGGAGGGCATCATGGGCATGCGCCAGGGCGAGAGCAAGTCCTTCTTCATCCCCGAGGGACAGGCCTACTCCGACTGGCAGGACTCGGACATCAACATCACAGAGGAGGTCCCCCTGCGCGAGGAGTGGTCGAGCAACGAGTTCAACCGCGCCTTCCGCGAGGAACCGGCGATGTGGATGGTCGTGACCCACCGCAAGTGGAACTGGACCGCCCAGGTGGTCTCCATCGACACTGATGAGAAGTCGACCGTCACCTTGCAGTTGCAGGTCGAGCCCGGTGACGAGACGTGGACATATGGCTGGAAGAGCGTCGTCCTCTCGGTGAACAGCACCGCCAACGGTGGCGAGGGCGTGATCATCCTGGCCACCAAGCCGGATGCGGCCGGTCCCGTGGCCGGCGGCCCTGCCCCGTCATACAACGCCTCCGCCCCGGTGGAGTACGACTTCGGGAAAGTGATCGAGATAACCGACACCGTCATCAAGGTCAGGATCCAGAGGAGCCACCACGACCTGGCAGGCGAGGACCTGGTCTTCTACGTGAAGGTGGACCACTTCCAGGACGCTTAGGCCCCGGGTCCTTCGATGGGAGATGATGCGAGCTCAGAACGTTCTATACGGGACGTCCCCCGTCAGCTCCTGGGAGGCGGGATACCCAGGCTGGCATCGGTCTTGGCGATGCTCTTGTCCGGGTCCTCCTCCAGCATCATCATCGAACGGATGCAGTCTATGTTCTCGGGGACCACGTCGGACTCTTGGTGGACGGCCTGGTAGTACCACAGCTTGTTGCCCTCCGCATGGGTGCCGTCGCGCCACACCGCGATCTCGAAAAGGTCGGCCCGACTACGGTCCAGGTCCTTGGCAAGTTCCATTGCCTGGGCGGTGCTGACGATGCCATCGGCGCCGGACACGAGCCTGAGGCGGGGAGACCGCTCCCACAGGTCGATGACCTCCTCGGTGCTGGACTCCCTCTTGAGCACCACCTGGATGGCGTGCAGGTGCATGATGGTGGTGGGAACCGCCACCGCCATGGACTGGATCGGGATGTCGGGGAGCACGGTGTTGAGGTCGGGCCCGTGGTGCGTGGGCAGCTTGAGGACGGGCTTGATGGCGTTGATGGGGCCCTTCTTGCTGTCCCACGGGTCCGCGGCCCGGCGTATGAGCACGGCAAGCACCTCCTCGATGCCGATGTCCCGGAAGATGGGATAGAGGGTGCGGCACAGGCCCGTGGTGTTGCATGAGACCACGCGGACCATGTCCTTGCCCCAGGCATCCTTGTAGTTGGCCGAGGAGTTGAACGAGATCGGGGCGGTGTGGGCCTTCTCGCCCCCCTGGAATATGGCCTTCACACCATGACCCTCGTATGTCGGGATGTAGGTGGCGCCCACCTTGCCCGGGGTGCAGTCGACCACGATATCGACCTGCTCGAGCAGCTGGGGGAGCAGGCCCTGGACCTCCAAGCCCTTCTCGGCGAAGGCGGCCCTGTGCTCCTCGTCCGTGGTGTAGAACGGCAAACCCCTGTCGAGGGCCATCTGGACCTCGAAGGTGGGATTCCGCTTGCACACCCCGACGATCTCCATGTCGTCCTGCACGGCGACCGCGTCCGCGACGCGCTTGCCGATGGTCCCGTAGCCGTTGACAGCGACCTTGACCGGCATGATAACAACCTCGGGCGGGGAAACGCTGCTCGCTGATTTGAGGTTTGCGCAAGCGCACCTTGCACCGAAGGCGGGTGTTGCCGGGGTTCATTCGGAAAGGACCCTGTCGACGATGGCCCAGAACTCGCTCCAGGGCACATGGTCCTCGGCCTCGCCCCTCCGCTTGACCTCGAGATATATCTCCTCCAGCTGCTCTCCGTTGAATTCGCGGCCATTCCCCTCCATGACGTAGCGGATGGCCCTATGGCCACTGTGTTTTCCCATTATGATGCGCCGCTCGTTGCCCACGGACTCGGGTGAGATGGGCTCGTAGGTGAATGGGTTCTCGTGGATGGCTGCCACGTGGATACCGCTCTCGTGGCTGAAGACGTTCCCACCGGTGATGGGTTGGTTGGGGTGCAGTGGGACCTTGGCGACCTCGGCCACCAGCTTGGACAGACCCGTGAGCCTGGTGAGGTCCATGCCAGAGGACACGTTGTACATGGCCTCCATGGTCATGACGAACTCCTGGAGGGGCACGTTCCCTGCCCGCTCGCCAATGCCATTGACGGTCACCGCGACGTGGGTCGCGCCGGCCATGACGCCAGCGATGGCGTTCGCGGTGGCGAGGCCGAAGTCGTTGTGACAATGGACCGACAGGTTGCATGGCAGGTCCTCTTTGAGGGTCTGCACGATGTGACCCATGGCCTCGGGCGTCGCGCAACCCACGGTATCGGTGACACCGATGCGCTTGGCGCCCCTCTCGGCCGCCATCCAGTTGATGTCCCTGACGAAGCTCAGGTCCGATCTGGTCGTGTCCTCGGAGGAGAATGAGAAGGGAATGCCGTGCTCGAGGCAGTAGTCCAGGGCGTTGGACGCCTTCTCCATCACCTGCTGGCGGTCCATCCGCAGCTTGTCACGCATGTGGATGTCAGAGGTGGCTATGAACAGCATCACCAGGTCCAGGTCCAGCTGGCGCACCTTGTCCAGGTCCGGCTCGCAACAACGGCAGAGGACCGAGATCTCGGCATCCAGGTCCAGGTCCAGGATGGCCTGGATCGACTCGAACTCAGATCGGGAGACCGACGGGAAGCCCGCCTCGATCTCGGGCACGCGGGCCTCGTCGAGCGCCCTTGCGATCTTGAGCTTCTCGTCCTTGGAGAAGGCCACCCCGGGCATCTGTTCACCATCGCGCAGGGTGGAATCGTAGACATGGACCCTAGAACCATCGAAGTCCGGATTGAACGGACTGGTGCACGTGAACTCCCGCTTCAAGGGGCCTGGCCTCCGGCGGGTTCAATGATATCTTTGGTTAAATACCTGTGGACGGGACCGCGGCCATCGGTCCTTCATGTTCGCAGGTTCCAGTCATCCTGGGTGTACCGCGTCGCCTCCAGATGGAGGGCCTTGTCCACCTCCCAGTCCATAAGGACGCCCTCCTCGATCGACCCGCTTATCGAGGATGCCAACTCGTGAGAGACGGCGGCCTTCACATCCTCCATGGTGGGTGGTGAGGTGAGGATCTGGGAAAGGGTCCCGACGCGGGCTGCGGGGGTGGCGTGCCCCCTTGGCCCCTGCTTCGCCGGTTGGAACATGAGGTACTTGGCCATGGCCTCAAGGTCGGTATCGACCAGCACGGTCCCGTGAACCAGGTGGACGCCCCTCCTGATCACCTGGGCACTCCCCGAGACCTTCT
>JAUVRF010000353.1 GCA_030597775.1 Methanobacteriota archaeon
AGGTCCACTACGTGGGCATATCCGACACCCCGGCCTGGGTCGTGGCCCGGGCGAACACCATGGCCGAGCACCGGGGCTGGACCCGGTTCAACGCCCTGCAGCTCAAGTACAGCCTGGTGGAACGCACCCCGGAGCGGGACCTGCTCCCCATGGCGAGGGAGCTGGACCTGGCCGTCACCCCCTGGGCGATAGTCGGCGCCGGCGTTCTCACGGGCAAGTACACCCGGGAGGGCGGCACCACCGGCGACGAGCGCCTGCTCACGGAGGAGGAGCGGGCCCGGGTCGCCCTTTCGGACAGGAACCTGGCCATCGCCAGGGAAGTGGACGCGGTGGCGGCCGACGTGGGCTGCACCTCGTCCCAGGTCGCCATCTCATGGATGCGCTCCCGTCCCGGCGTCATCGTCCCGATAGTGGGCGCCAGATCCCTCGACCAGATGGAGGAGAACCTGGGCGCACTGGACGTGGACCGCTCCGGGGACCAGCTGGAGCAACTGGACGGGGTGAGCGCCATCGAGCTGGGCTTCCCCCACGACTTCCTGGAGGCGCCCTTCGTGCGCAACCTGATGTATTCCGGGGAATGGGACAACATCGCCGACCACAGGCCCCCCTGAGGAGAGGGCGCCCGTCCCACATGGCTCAGAACGGCCGCAGCAGCGATGAGACGGGTCGAAGAGCGGCCCTGGTCCTGGCGACGAAACCCTCGAGAAGGTCGGGCCTACTGCAGGCAATGATGACGAGGGGCAGGAAGATCGCCAGGTACGTGACGTGCACCAGGACCCTGGCCCACTCCATCTTGACGGAGTAACCGAACATCACGGCGAACACCGAGCCCACGGTGCCCTTGTGGTGGAAGGGACTGTCCCGTGAGATGTCGAGCTGGTACGCGTACTCGCCAGCCCATCCCACCTGGGCGCCCACCTCCTCCCGGTACTCCAGCAGCTCGTGGACGCCGTAACCGGCCAGGCCGGCCGCCAGCAGCACCAGCAGGATGCTGCTCAGGTAGAAGAAGGACCTGAGGTTGATGCGCATCCCCAGCTTGAAGATGGCGAACGAGATGACCAGGGCGGAGGCGATGCCCAGGAGCAGGCCGTAGGCCGTGCCGGTGGGGTCCGAGGTCGCGAAGGGAGTGAGGAAGAGCACCGTCTCGAAACCCTCGCGGAAGACCATGATGAAGGCGAAGGCCACCAGGCCAGTGACCGCCCCCCGCTCGACGACCTCCGTCGTCCGACGGCGGATGTCCTCCTCCATCCTGCTGCCCTTCAATGCCATCCAGATGATCATGGTGGTCAGGACCGCCACCGCGATGAGGGCGGCCACGCCCTCGAAGAGCTTCACCGTCGCCTCGGGAAGACCGCCGTAGAAGGAGGCCACCATCAGGCCGGCCAGGATGCTGGCTGCCACGGCCAGGGCCACACCCCACCATATGTACCTGACCAGGTGCCGCTTGTTGGTCAGCGCCATGTAGGCTATCACTATGCTGATGATCAGGGCGGCCTCGAGCATCTCCCTGAAGGTTATCAGGTACTGTCCGAGCATCTATCCACATCTCCGAGTGCTTTGTGTCGCCGAAGTGTATTCGGCAAACCGAATTTAAATGGTCCTTGGTAGGTTCTCATATCTGGATCTGCCTCCCGACCGGCCCGGTTCAGGCCTTCCCCCGCATCCGCGCCATGACCAGGACCATCACCGCGAGCACCGCCAGCATGGACAGCCCCACGACCGCCGTGAGGGACGGGTCTATGTACATGTGCTCTGGGACCGCCCTCACCTCCACGGACATGCTGGTGGCGGTGCCATCCTCCAGGACCACGTCGATCATGTACATGCCCCGGTGGCGGTACCCGTGCTGGAACTCCATGGCACCCTTGGAGTCGGTCACGCCGCGCATCAGGGTCTCCTCGCCCCCCGAGATATCATGGACGCGGATCTCCAGGGGCACCCCGGCCAGGGGTCCACCCGACCCGCTAAGCACCACACGGGTCATCTCGTCCTCGTTCTCGCAGTTCTCCCAGTGGAGCCACACGTTCGACCCCTCGTGGGGGGTCCGGCCCAGGTGCGCGGGCCCGACGAAGACGTCCCAGGCCTGCTCGGGCTCGAAGTCCGGTGGCCCGACGTGGGTAACGTTGGCCATCCAGGTGGCCCACAGCTGGTTCCCGTGCTCCGCCAGCTTGACCCGCACCATATCCTGGGAGAGGTCGCCGCGGAACACCTCGACGGGCCCCCATACACCGTCGGCGCCCATGCCCCGCCAGACCAGGTCAGGGCTGGTGCCCAGGGACGCGCCATCGTCGGTGGTGTGCCAGTAGATCCGGGGACCCTCGCCGGTCAGGCCCACCCGGGGCCGGCCGTTGAAGCCCCCGTCGGCGGCCCCCGATACGTCCGTCTCGGGTCCCAAACCATCTGGGGTCCACTCGCGACACATGATCTGGCTGCGATCGAAACCGATGGACCCACCGCCCCTCTGCCATACGATCATCATAGCCTCGTCGTGCCACAGGAGGTCAACCCACATGTCCTCGTGACCCGCAACGCCCGATATCGGGAAGGCCCGACCACACCCACCGGCATCCTCTCCCCGGGCCTGTATCGTCACCTGGGTGGGCTCCTCGGCGGTGGGGTCGCGATGATGCCATGCGAAGAAGGCACCTCCCGGTATCGATGCGACCCGTGGGTTGAAATCGTCCCCTCCGTCCTCGAGGAGGGTGACGGGGACCATCCCGCCCCAGGTCCCATCGGCCATCGACGTGGTGACGATCCGCCTGCCGGCCAAGGTGCCTGTCGCCCACGCCACCACCAGACGGTCGCCGGTGGATGTCGCCGTGGGAGTGATGTCTATCGCCGAATCGCCTGCCGGGGTGATCTCAAGGATGGGGCTCCAGGTCTCGCCGTCGAAGGACCGGACCACGATGTCACCATCGGTGCCGTCGGTCTGCTCGGGCGATGGGGTGCTCCAGACGAACCACAGGAGGCCGTCGTGGACCACCACGTCGTAACCCGCCACGCGTATA
>JAUVRF010000412.1 GCA_030597775.1 Methanobacteriota archaeon
CCTTGAGCGGGCCCGAGTACGTGCATACGGGACAGGAACCCCTGGCCTGGATGCTCTCCAGGGTCAGGACCGCCCCCTCCAGGGGCGGGCCCAGGTCCTTTGTGTATATCTCCCACGCGAACTGCAGCTGGTCGGCCACCAGGAAGGTGAGGTCCCCCACCTGTATGTGGACCTTCTCCACCTTGATGGCCTGCCTCTCCTCGGCCAATCTGATGATGGAATCCGCGACCTGGCTCATGACGGAGAGCTCGTGCAAGGGAAGCTCACGCCCCCTCCTCTGCATCCAACTGGTCCTGGAACTCGAGGAACTCTCGCCAGGTCTCTAGGGATAGGTTGGCCTCCGCCTCGTCCATGACCGAGATCGCAAAGCCGGCATGAACGCTGACGTACTGTCCTGGCTCGCCCTTCCCGAGGGCGCCGTTCACGGCCCGGCTGGCACCCCCGAAATCGACCTGGGCCTGGTCTCCCTCCACCGAGAGGACCTTGGCTGGTACTGCGAGGCACATAGGCCAGGCATGCTCGACCGCCGCTAAATAGGTTATCCCTGCCTACTCCAGGCCCCGGCCCACAACGATGGCCTGTCCCGCCGAGATCCCACCGTCACCCGGAGGTATCCTGTCATGGAGGATGAGATCGAGACCCCTCGCCCTGACCCGGGAGGAGATCATGTCCACGATGGGCAGGGAGTAGGCGACCCCGCCGGTCACTCCGACCGGAATTCCGAGCCGCTCCGCCTCGTCCGAGGCGGCATCGCACCTGTCCTGATGGCTCGACAGGTCAAGGTCGAACAGGGTGTTCAAGACCGACATGACCCCCACAACGCCCGAGGTGGTCCGTTCCACCTGAAAGCCCCATTCAGGACGCGGCCTACCCCTCTCCAGGAAGGGCTCGAGCCTCATGGCGGGCTCCCCGTCGTACGACATTCGATCGGCCGCTCCCAGGTAGATGGACACCAGGTCCAGGAAGCGGCCCATACCGGTGGTCCTCGGGGCTTGGGGGAGTGCTTGCTCCCACACCCTCGCCTCCTCCTCGTTCGCGATGCCCTCTGGCCAGTCTTCGCGGCCAAGCTGGTGATGGGCCGCCCAGACGAGCCTGCGTGGGTCCAGGATCGCCCTCTCCCCTCCCGGCATCGACATCTCTTCCAGGTGGGCGACCCGATGGTAGGTGTCCATCGAGGCCGCGAGCACATCCCCGCCCCACAGCGTCCCGTCGGGACCGTAGCCCAGACCGTCGATGGCGAGGACGACGGCCTCGTCGCATCCGTTGTCCAACAGCAACGAGGCGGCGTGGGCGTGATGATGTTGCACCTGGACGACGGGTACACCCTCCTCCCTCGCCCACCGGTTGGCTATCCGCAGTGTCGAGTACCGGGGGTGCATGTCGGCCCCGATGGCCTCCAGCTCATCGATGCCGAACATACGGCGGAAGTGGGCGACAGCCTCGTCCAGGAACCGCTGGGTGGGTTCCTTGGAGCTATCACCGATGTACTGGGTGAGGAACATCCGGCCTTCCGTGGTCAGTGCGGCCACGACATTGAGCTGGGCCCCTATCGCCAGAACTGACCTTTCGTGGCCCGCTGGGACCGGTGTCGGGACCACACCCCGGGACCTTCTGATGAACAGTCTATGATCCCCCATGACCTTGACGACGCTGTCGTCCGCCCGCTGGATGATCTCCCTGTCGTGGAGGAGGTACACGTCCAGGTCGAGACCGAGGGCCTGCTCCCTGGTGGTGACGATGGGTTCGCCCGGTAGATTGGCCGAGGTGAACACCAGAGCATCCACGTCCATGTGCTGGAACAGCAATATCTGCGATGGCGTGTACGGGAGCATGACCCCCACGTTCCCCAGGCCTGGAGCGACGCCCTGGTGATCTGCAGTGTCCCTCTTGTGGACAAGGACTATCGGCCTTACGGGGCCGGTCAGGGCCTCCTCCTCCTCGGCCGTCATGCGGGTCAGGGCGAGGGCGGCCTCCAGGTCCCTCACCAGCAGCGCGAAGGGCTTGGCTGGTCGGTGGTATCGTTCCCTGAGGGCGTCGGAGGCCTCTGGAAGGCACACGATGTGCATGCCCCCCCAGCCCTTCACGACCCCCAGGCATCCTTCCATCACCCGGCGGGCGAGGGTCTTGAAGGGATCTCCCGGTATCTCGTCCCCCTTCCGATCGAGCACCATGTAACGCGGCGCACAGGCAGGGCAGTTGGTCGTCTGGGCGTGGAACCGGCGTGATGTCGGGTCCCGGTACTCGCCATCACAGTCGGAGCACATCGGGAAAGGCGCCATCGAGGTCAGCGGTCTGTCATAGGGAAGGTCGCGGATGACCGTGAACCTCGCCCCGCAATCGGTGCAGTTCGTGAAGGGGTGGTGATGCCTGCGGTCGGATCTGTCCAGGAACTCCGCCATGCATGCGGGGCAGATGGCGGTGTCGGGAGGGATCATGCTCGATCGGGAGCCCTCCGAGCTGGTCAGGATGACGAAGGCGTCGCCCTCGGGCTCGCCGTCCTCGAGCTCGAAGGAGGTGATCTCGGCAAGGGGCGGCAGCTCCCGCCTGAGCGCCTTCAGGAATGCTTCCGCCTCCTCATCACCACCCGGGATGCAGACCTCCACGTTGGCCCCGTTGTTCCTCACATGACCCGCAACCCCGAGGTGTGA
>JAUVRF010000203.1 GCA_030597775.1 Methanobacteriota archaeon
AGGCCTTGGAGAAGCCGTTGGTGGTGATGACCCGGTCGGCGACGTCGTCGAAGCTGCCGATGGAGATGTGCTCGCGGCCACCGTATACCATCTTCTCGTAGATCTCGTCGGAGATGATGATGAAATCGTGGTCGATGGCCAGGTCAGCCATCGCCCGGAGCTCCTCCCTGGTGTACACTGCACCCGTGGGATTGTTGGGGGAGTTGATGATCATCATCTTCGTCCGGGGCGTGATGGCCTCCTTGGTGGCCTCGATGTCGGGGTGGTAGTTGTCGGACCGGACCCTCACGTGGACCGGCTTGCCATGGGCGATCACGACCTGTGGATCGTAGGTGGGCCATGATGGGGAGTGGAGGATGAGCTCGCCCCCGGGGTCGAGGACGGCGAGCATGGCGTCCTGGAGGGGTTCCTTGCCTCCCAGGGTAATGACCACGTTCTTGGTCTCGGCCGGTATCCCGTTCTCGGTCCGCAGCTTGTTGGCCACGGCCTCCCGTAGATTGGGCTTGCCGTCGGAGCCCACGTAGTGGGTGTCACCATTGTTCAGGGCCTTGATGGCCTCGTCCACGATGGGCCTGGGGGTGTCGAAGTCCGGCTCACCCACGGTGAACCTGACCACGTCCGGTGGCGGGGGCTCGAAGAAACCATAGAAACCCTTCTTCATGTCCGGCATCCTTTTTGCGAGTCGAACCATGTCAATTCCTCGACACGGGGAATCGCTGAACGCGTATATAATACCGGGGAATAGGCCCGGGCCAACAAGGGACAAATACACCGTCGACCATTCACCCCCGCTGGGAGGACATGCATGTTCAAGAACCGGGACGAGCTGGTCACCGGGCCCGAAGAGGAGATGAGGGCCCACGCCTTGGAGATATTGAAGGCGGGCATAGACGCCGTGGAACCCTACAGGTCGATCATGGACTTCGTTGGCCGGAACGGCGATATCCTGGTGGTGGCGGACGCCACCTACGATCTGAGCGAGATGGACAGGGTGGTCGTGCTGGGAGCTGGGAAGGCCGCCCTGGCGATGGTGTCGGCCATAGTGGACCTCCTGGGGGACCAGGCCGAGGGCCACGTGAACACACTGGAGGACCGGACCATCGGCCGGGTCGTCTGCTCCCGGGCCACCCATCCCATCCCGGGTCCCTAGGGCGTGGAGGGCTCCCAGCGGATCATCGAGGCCGCCGAGGGCGCAACCGAGAAGGACCTGGTGCTTTGCCTCATATCGGGGGGCGGCAGCGCACTCATGCCCCTGCCCGAGGAGGGCCTGACCCTCGAGGACAAGATGGAGATGACCAACATCCTCCTCAAGTGTGGGGCTACGATCCAGGAGCTCAATTGCATCCGCAAGCACATGTCGGCCATCAAGGGAGGGAAGCTTGCCCGGGCGGCCGCGCCCGCCCCGGTCACCAGTCTGATCCTCTCCGATGTCATCGGTGACCCCCTCGACTCCATCGCGTCGGGACCCACCGCCCCGGACACTACCTCCTACGAGGACGCGAGGGCCATCCTGACCAAGTACGAGGTCTGGGACCAGGTGCCGGACGCGGTCCGGGAGGAGCTGGAGGCAGCCCGGTTCGAGGCCCCGAAGGAGGGTGACCCATTGTTCGACAGGGTGCAGAACGTGCTCGTGGGGGACAACATGAAGTCCCAGATCGCCATGGTCGGCCGGGCGATCCAGCTTGGCTACGTAGGCACCCAGCTTGAGGATTATCTGCTGGGGAACGCGACGGAGGCGGCAGGCGAGTTCTTGGGGACCGCCCGGGAGCTCACTGTGGACGAGACCAGGGCCGTCGTGGTGGCCGGAGGCGAGACCACCGTGATCGTGAAGGGCTCGGGCCGGGGTGGCCGGAACCAGGAGATGGCACTTGTGAACCTCCGCCACATGCGCGAGGGGGAGCTCTTCGCGTCGGCAGGGACCGATGGCATCGATGGGGAGAGCCACGCCGCTGGAGCCCTCGTCGACAGGGAAATCCTTTCCACATCGGAGGCCCGGGGACTGGACGTGGACGCCTACCTGGCGGACAACGACAGCACCACGTTCTTCGAGAGGGCCGGGGGACTGCTGGTCACGGGACCCACGGGCACCAACGTGGCCGACGTGCAGCTCTACATGGTCCGCAAATAGGTGGGATTCGGGCCCTTAAGGGCCCGGTCGATGTGATCAAGGTGTACTGACCTCCTTAACCTTAAATAGGACATCGTTGTTTCACCCACGCCTAAACCGGCCCCCATTCGCAATGGGTGGAGGGCGGTGGCGTGAGGTGCAAGCATGCCTGAGGAAGTGAATCCGTTTAAGATCGCTCAGAGCCAGGTCGATACCGTCGCCGAGATGCTCGGTCTGGATGCAGGGCTGACGGAGTTTTTGAAGAACCCGCAGCGGGAGCTACACGTGAGCTTCCCTGTCAAGATGGATGATGGAACCCTGAAGGTCTTCAAGGGCTACCGCGTCCAGCACAACATGGCCCGCGGCCCGACCAAAGGTGGTATCCGGTTCCACTGGGACACCGACATCGACGAGGTCCGCGCCCTGTCCATGTGGATGACCTGGAAGTGCGCGGTTGTCGGCATCCCCTACGGCGGCGCCAAGGGTGGCGTCACCTGCAACCCCAAGGAGATGTCCCAGAACGAGCTGGAAAAGCTGACCCGGCGTTTCGCCAGCGAGATCAGCATCATCATGGGCCCCGATACCGACATCCCGGCCCCCGATGTGTACACCAACCCGCAGACGATGGCCTGGATCATGGACACCTACTCCATGAACCACGGTTACACCGTGCCCAGCGTGATAACCGGCAAGCCCATCCCCATCGGTGGGTCCCTTGGCCGGAACGAGGCCACCGCCCGTGGCACCGTGATCACCATCCGCGAGGCCTGCAAGAAGATCGGGCTCGAGCTCAAGGGCGCCACCGTGGCCGTCCAGGGCTACGGGAACGCCGGTTCCATCGCGGCCTACCTGATCCACGACATGGGCGCGAAGGTCGTCGCTGTCTCCGACTCCCAGGGTGGCGTGCTCAACTGGGACGGTATCGACCCCCACGAGGCCATCAAGTTCAAGGCCGAGACCGGTACCGTGGTCGGCTTCGCCGGCACCGAGACCATCACCAACGCGGAACTGCTCGAGCTGGAGGTCGACATCCTGATCCCCGCAGCCCTCGAGAACGTCATCACCTCGGAGAACGCTCCCAATATCAAGGCGAAGATCTCGGGCGAGGCCGCCAACGGTCCCAACACCCCCGAGGCGGACAGGATCATGCACGAGAACGGCGTGATGGTCATCCCCGACATCCTGGCCAACGCCGGTGGCGTGACCGTGTCCTACTTCGAGTGGGTCCAGGGCCTGAACCGGCTGTTCTGGTCCGAGGAGGAGGTCAACAACCGCCTCGAGAAGATCATGGTGGAGTCCTTCGAGAACGTGTACGCAATCTCACAGGAGAAGGACATCAACATGCGCCAGGCCGCCTACATTCTGGCCATGGGACGTGTCGTCGAGGCCATCCAGCTCCGCGGGTTCTACCCGTGAGCAGTGGACCGACGTCTTCTGATGAATGCAAGCCGGGGGCTGCCCGTCGGTCCCCGCAAACCCCTTTTTTTCATTTTCTATATTTTCACCATTGTAGCCGTGGCGCTGCGCCTCCCTGACAGGGTCGGAACACCAGGGTCAACCCAGACGCAACATAGATAACCGCCTGGACCGCTTTGGCAAGCATGGCTCGCGGTCGGACTTCCAGACACCTCGCCCTGATCATCGTCGCAATGATGGTGCTTCCAACGGTCGCCCTCTCTGGGACCGTCTCGGCAGAGGACGGGGAGGACCGTTCGAACGACGGGTTCAGGTCCTTCACCGAGATAGAGGCACAGCTCGTGTCCCTGGCGGAGAACTACTCCGACATCGCCGTCCTCTACGACCTCGGAGACCTCTACCCCAACGAGGATGGCTCCACCAAGACCTCCCACGAGGGGCGTCACTTCTGGGGCCTCAAGATATCCGACAACCCCCGCATCAACGAGTCGGACGAGATCGACATCCTCTACGTGGGCATGCACCATGCACGGGAGTGGATGACGACGGAGATGATGATGTGGCTCATCGAGCACATCCTGGCCGACTACGGTACCAATTCCACCATCACCGACCTGGTGGACACCCGGGAGCTCTGGATGTTCCCCGTGCTGAACCCTGATGGCTTCGTGTACTCCGAGACCAACGAAAGGACATGGAGGAAGAACCGGCGGGACAACGGGAACGGGGATGTGGGCACGAACTGGGGTGTGGACCCCAACCGCAACTATGGCTACAAGTGGGGCTACGACGATATCGGCTCAGATCCAAGGCCGGAAGACGACACCTATCGGGGTCCCTACCCCTTCTCCGGGCCCTGCACCCAGTTCATGCGCGACATGGCGTGCGCCGTCACGTTCGAGCGGGCGATCTCCTTGCATGCCTG
>JAUVRF010000060.1 GCA_030597775.1 Methanobacteriota archaeon
AGGGCGCGGACGCCGACAACGATGGCAGCCCCGACGACGAAGAACCCCCGATGGGGACCGACCCCTTCGATCCCGATACCGATGGTGACGGCCTGAGCGATGGGGTCGAGCCCCGACTGGGCAGCGACCCCACCAACTGGGATTCTGATGGTGACGGGCTCAACGACGGTCTCGAGGTCGCCGCGGGGACCGATCCCAACGACCGTGACACCGACAACGACGGCCTCTGGGACGGCCAGGAGGTGGCGAAGAACGACCATGACTGGTGCTACACCGGGACCAACCCCCTCAAGGTGGACTCGGACGGAGACGGCATCGGGGACTACATGGACGACGTGGACGGCGATCACCTGGCGAACCACGCCGAGTGGAAGATCGACCCGAGCACGGGCCTGCCCGTCGGGTGGACCCATCCCCAGGAGAGGGACAGCGATTCCGACGGGGTCTGGGACGGCGATGAGGTCCATGGCAACCCCGCCAACAAGGACCAGACCTCCGACCCCCTGAAGGCGGACACCGATAACGACCGCCTCACCGACGACATCGATCCCCGCACTTGGATCTTCGACTTCCTGCCATACTCCCGTATCAGCGGGAACGTGGGAATCGGCGTTCCCAGCTTCCCCACGATCGTGACGAAGGAGGTCCCCTTAAACGTCGAGGGCTACGTGGAGTACAACCAGACCGCCTACACCGGTCCAGGCACCGGAGATTGGACCCGGATCGAGGCATCCATGGCGGTGCAGGTCTGGATCCTGCAGGACGGTGTGATGATCCCCATATCCGATGCTGTTATCACCGGTTCCCACGGATACTTCAAGGTCTCGTGCACCCTGGGTGACAACGTGAAGGCGGGTGCCGGCACCCTGGTGATAACCACCACGATACACCAGAGCGTGGCGTACCTGCCGGTGATCTGGGACGAGGTCGCCGGGAACGATATATTCTGAGAACCCCCCGATGGGTGAGGACCAGGGCCGTCGGTGCCCATGCCGACGGCCCACCCGTTCCCACCGCGATGGGCCTAATCGGCATTGTCGGGCAGGTCCATGAAGCGCACCGCGGGGACATCCCGCTTGCCGCCCACCAGGGAACTGAACACGTAGCGCTGGGGGACCCGGCGCTTCATCCCGGTCCAGTAGCCGCAGAAGGGGCATTCGTAACCCAAGGTGACGGTGCCCCCGAAGATTGTCTCGTTCTTTACCGGGGTGATACGAGTGTTGCAGACGGGGCACCTTGCCATGGGTCTCCGGCTTGGCACCACACGTGTGTGGATGGTGACCTTGCACAGGCCCGATCTGAGGGCCACCCTCCGTAATCTCTCGTGGCTGATGGTATAGTCCTTGTCCTTGCGCTTCAGCTCCCGGCGGACGAGGGATAGGAACCGGCTCTCCGAGGGGAGTTTCATCTCTCTCCTCAGCACTGCGGAGATGGCGTGCTCGACCTCCTCGATGGCCGGTAACCGGTAGCCCATTCGGGTGGAGAACGGTCTCGCGATATAATAAATTCTTCACCCCGGGCCAGCCTTTTAGCATTTCTCCGGTGGGAAAATCGAGGAGTAAAGGTTAATAACGGTCAGTTACCTCGCCAGTGTACGAGCAGAGGAGGGTCCCTGCCGAGGGCTGACTCCCCGTGGGGGGTTTTGGGACTTTCTGGGTAGGGTGTGGTCGTGCCCCAGGCAACACAGGATGGCATACGAGCTTTCTCCCAGTTCTCAGCCGATGTGGTCGAGACCTGGAGGTACACCATCGAGGGGTATGCCCTCGACATGGACATCTCTAACGGAGCGGAGCTCATCGTCATCGGCGGAGTGATCGGGGAGAACAACGGTATCATCTACCTGTTCGACAAGTCGGGCCGCCTCCTCTGGAAGTACACCAATCCCGAACCCTTCTCATCCGTTGCCATCTCCGACGATGGCAACTTCATCGTAGCGGGGTCTGACGACCACCAGACCTACTTCTTCGACCGACGCGGCCTTCTCCTCTGGAGGTACGCGGCTGACAAGAAGATACGGTGCGTGGAGGCCTCCGAGGACGGCCAGTTGCTGGTCACTGGTTCGGATGATAACAATGTCTACTTCTTCGACAACTCCCGACGCATCAAGCGATTCGCCTGGAAGTACCGCTTCGACAACTCCACCTCTGCCGTTGCCATGTCCAAGAAGGGCAACTACATCCTCGCCGGGTCCGACGACCACGGCATCTACGCCCTGGATTCCGATGGCCAGCTGATGTGGAAGCACACCGCCAAGGGCCCGATCAACTGCGTCTCCGTGTCCAAGTTCGCGGACTACCTGGTGGCAGGCTCCCAGGACGGCAACATCTACTGCTTCAACATAGGGGGCAAGGAGACCTGGGCGATGCCCACCGGAGGCTCGGTCCAGGACATCAAGGTGGACCTTCGGGGCACCACCATTGCCGCCTACTCGCAGGATGGTTTCCTGTACTGCCTTGACGAGCGAGGGACGCTCCTCTGGAAGATGGACATCGGCGATCCCGAGGGTCGGGTGTCCATCACTGACAACGGCCAGCTGATAATGTGCCTTGTCGGTGACGGAAGGTGCTTCGTCTTCACCCGCGAGGGTGGGATCCTCCTGGAGTTCCAGACCCGCGAGAGCACCTGGGGGGCCATGTTCTCCGGTGACGGCGAGAACTTCGTCACCGTTGGCGCCCGCATAATCAACTTCTATGACACCCGCCCCGCGCTGGTGTCGCTCATCCAAAGCTGCCGAGACTCGATCAAGCGGGCCAACCGCCAGGGCAGCGACATCCAAGAGGCGATGGACCTTCAGAAGTCCGCTGTACAGGCCTACAAGGGCCACAACTACCTGGAGGTCTTCGAGTCCCTCATGGAGGTAGAGAACTCCCTCAATCAGAGCAAGGCGGTGGCCGCCCAACAGCGGTCATTCCGCAACGAGGCATCGCAGACGATCAACCTGCTCCAGACGAGGAAGGAGGAGGCCGACGATCTCTCCATAGACACATCGAAGCTCAAGGATGAGATCGATGGGGCCATGGAGGCCTTCCGTGACGGTGATTACGAGGACGCCCTGGAGATCGCCAGGGGAGCCGAGCCCATCCTACAGGACATCGGCAAGGCCGTCAAGCAGCGTCAGAGGGCCGAGTACGCCCTCAAGCAGGCCCAACGCGAGTTCTCCAAGGCCCAGGTCTACGACGATGTGAAGCTGGACGAGGTCGAGAAGTACCTTGGCCGCGCCCTCAAGGCCTTCGACAACGGCAACTTCCAGTCATGCCTGGAGTACAGCTCCCTTGCCTACGAGTTCCTCCTGAAGGCCAAGAGCAAGTCCCCCAAGGCCATCGAGAAGGAGTTGAAGCGGGCCAAGGAACTGATAGCCTCCGGCGACATCAAGGAGAACGCCAACACCATCGAGGGAGCCCTCCTCAATTCCATCACCTATTACATGGACAGCAACGACTACGCCGCCTTGGGCTCATGCTACGAGACCCTCGGGAACTACTGGAAACAGAAGGAATCTGGCGACGTGGGCGTGCGAGTCTATCGCAGCTCGATGGAGGCCTCCATATACTCCTACCACGACGCGGGCGACCTCGATCGTTGCGTCCTGATCGCCAAGGAGATAGAGAACTTCCGGGCCGCGGCCAAGTACCTGGAGGTTGCCAAGAGGCCCGAAGAGGCAACGGCCCTGTGGGAGGTCGTCGAGGCGAGGGCCTCCGAGGACCTGCAGAAGAAGCTGGAGGCTGGTGAACCAGCCAGAAAGGAAGCGGAAGTGCTGGTCGAGACCCACAAGACCATGGAGGCGGCCACTGTCCTGGTGAAGAAGAACCTCCTGGAGGAGGCGGCGGATGTGCTGCGGGGCGAATCGGACCTGAGGTCCGTACTATTCCTCACCCGCCTGCTCCACCAATTGGGTGATTACGACCGTCTGGTCGGCGTCCTCAACACCACCGAGTCATCCCTTCGTTACGAGCTCGCCCACGGCAACACCGGCGTGCTGTCGGCATACGGCACCATCCTGCTGGGCCATGAGTACCTCGCCTCCCTGATGGGCATGGGCAAGGAGGCCGATCGGGTGATAGAGGAGATCGCCCACTTCGCGTCGGACTACATGTCCCGCGTGGCCTCCAAGGAGGCGACGGCGGAGGAGGTCTCCGACGGGGTGGTGGTCTATCACTATCTGAAGGGTCACAACAGGGAGGACCTGTTAAGGCTGATCCGGACCCGTTCGGGCCCGATGTGGGAGCTCCTGGAGACGCTGGAGGAACGGCTCGAGAAGCGCGACCTCCGCGGTTTCAAGCAGTTCCTGCAGGTGCTGTCATCCGAGTTCGTGCCCAAGTACTATCCGGTCTCAAGCCCTTTACCCCGCGTATTGCCCCCCAAGCACGTGGTCCATGGTTTCCAGCAGCTCTTCCCGTTCAACGTGATGGGTCGTATCCACGAGCTCTACAAGGTCTACCTCAACCGGGACCACTTCGTCAACCTCAAGAACCAGGCCGACCAGCTGCTCATAGACGATGAGTACGAAGACGCCGGACCCCTGTACGAGGAGCTCCTGGAACTGGACAAGTTCGCGTACGTGAGCACTAAGGAGGTGCGGATCCGTCTGGCAGGCGCCCTGCTGGGCCTGGACAGACGCGTGGACGCCGAGGCCGTCCTGGAGACCATGTCGTTGACCCTGGAGGACGCCCTTGGCCAGCTGGAGACCATCCCAGGCCTCGAGACTGTGGTGGACCGTCATCGCAGCTTCGGCCTGGAGGGCCAGAAATGTCCCAACTGCAGCACCGAGGTGCCCAAGGTGGCCGTGCGTTGCTACAAGTGCGGGACCAAGCTGCTGTGAGCTATCGGCCATCTACCCAACCTATTTATCGGCGCATCTCGATGCTATCGGCCCCCGAGCGAGGTTACTATCATGGAGCGGAAGCGAGTAAGCATAATGGGTGCAGCTGGGCGTGAGTTTCATAACTTCAACGTCTTCTTCCGCGATCGCGAGGAGTACGACGTTGTCGCGTTCACCGCCACCCAGATCCCGAACATCGAGGATCGAACGTACCCTGCCGTCCTGGCTGGTTCGCTGTACCCCCAGGGCATCCCCATCTTTCCAGAGGTGGAACTGGAGGAGGTCATTGCAGAGCATGGTGTGGACATCGTTGTGTTCTCCTACTCGGACCTGGGACACATCGAGATCATGCACCAGGCCTCGCGGGTCATCGCCGCGGGGGCAAGCTTCATGCTGCTGGGTCATGCCCAGACCGCCAGCAAGGCCACCAAGCCCGGCATCGCCGTGTGGGCCGCCAGGACCGGGTCGGGCAAGTCCCAGACCACCCGGGCCATCGCGACCATCCTGAAGGACATGGGAAAGCGGGTGGCGGTCATCCGGCATCCGATGCCGTACGGCGACCTTGCAAAGCAGGCAGTGCAACGGTTCGAGACCTACGCCGACCTGGACCTCCACGAGACCACCATCGAGGAGCGGGAGGAGTACGAGCCCCACATCGATAATGGCAACCTGCTCTTCGCAGGAGTGGACTACGGTGCGATCCTGAAGGAAGCGGAAGAGGCGGCGGACGTCATCCTCTGGGACGGGGGCAACAACGACACCAGCTTCTACCAGGCGGACCTTTACATCACCATTCTCGATGCCCTCCGGCCCGGCCACTCGGTGACCTACCACCCCGGTGAGGTGAACATGAGGCTGGCGGATGTGCTCATCATCAACAAGATCGACTCGGCCAAGGCGGAGGACATCACCGAGGTCGAGGCCCTGGCAGCAGCCTACAACCCCTCGGCAGAGGTGATACTCGCCCGCTCGCCCGTAACCTTGGACGACCCGGACATGGTCTTGGGAAAGAGGGTCCTCGTGATCGAGGACGGCCCGACCCTGACCCATGGCGGGATGACCTTCGGCGCCGGTTACGTGGCCGCCAAGGCCGCGGGGGCGGAGAGTATCGTTGACCCGAGGCCCTACGCCACCGGCTCCATAAAGGCCACCTTCGAGAAGTTCCCTCACCTCAAGGACGTGCTACCCGCCATGGGATACGGCTCCCAGCAGATCGAGGAACTGGAGGCCACCATCAACGCGGTCTCGTGCGATGTGGTGATCGCGGGGACCCCCATCGACCTGACCCGGGTCATGCAGGTGAACAAACCGATGGTGAGGGCACGATACGACCTGGGCGAGGTCGGAACGGGCAGGCTCGGGGCTCATGTGGAGCGGATAATAGCGGGCCAGTAGGGACCACCAAGGGGGAAATGGACCCGGTACCTGGACCCAGACCGGATCGGCGGTCTGGCCCCTCGCCTCAGTCCTCTCTGACGACCGAGGTACGACTCATCTTCGAGCGTCGGCGCTTCCACGCCTCGTCCTGCTCCGCTGCCTCCTTGCGCCGCTGGTCCACCTGGGAGATTATCCTCTGGGCCTCCTCGGCGTAGGGTGACGACGGGTCGGTCCGGTGCGCCTGCTGGGCGTGGTAGAACGCGTACGTGTGGTTGCCCATTCCCAGGGCGGCCTTGGCCTTTGCCAGCATCTTCTGGATGTTGAAGGCCTTCTCGTAGCAGTTCACGCACAGGGGCAGCTCGAAGTGCCAGTCGTAGTAGTAAGGGGTGTCCACCTCGACCTGGGTCTTGATCTCGCAGGTCTCGCAAGCGACCGTCCCGCAGTCGTTGCAGGTGAGCAGCCTGTTGCGGGCGGTCACCCTCCTGCCACAACGGGGACACAGGTCCGAGGTGGCGGCGATGTGCTCGAAACCATCAATATGCAGCTCCAGACCGGTGTCCGATGGCCATCGGTGGGCGGGTGACAGACCCACCAGGGAATCGTCGGTCTCCGTCTCGCCAGGGGTGGCCTCCTCGTCAATGGTCACGTCCGTCTCGTGGTCAAAGGTGAGCACGGTCACATCGGACACCTCACCGCGCCTTGGCACGTCGAGGTCCGCAGCACCCTCGACCTCCGCCTCATCCAGGGGCTCCATCAGGTTGACGGGGAACTCCCCTCCCTCCCTGGGCGGATGGCCAGGCCGCCCCTCGACGACCACATCCTCCTCTGGAGCAGGTTCCGGCCCGGGTTCGGGCACGACCTCCGGTGCCTCTTCCTCCTCCTCGGTCGCGTCGGTCGCCTCGGGTGCTGGCACGGCAGCCACCAGTGCCTTGGCCTCCTCGAGGATCGAGTCATCGACGAGGTCCTCTGCCTCTGGAATGTACTCGGGCTCAGGCTCTGGCTCCGTATATGGTTCCGGCTCCGCTTCCTCTACCTCGAGGTCCTCTCCATCCTCCCTGAGATTGGCCAAGTACTTGGTGAGGACAGGCCTGGGCTCCGGGGGCGTGGACCAATCCTCCACGGTGTCCCCCTCTCGTGGGGGCCTGCCCTCCTCGTGTGCGAGGGGATCCATGTCCCTGTCCCACTCGAACACCTCGAAGGCCTGTCGTTGACTGGCCTCCCTGCTGGGTGTGAGGCTGCGCTTGTGGCCCCTCTTGGGCGGGGCCTTGCCAGGTGGCGACAGGGCCGAGAGGATCGAAGCATGCTTCCTGGATATGTTGGCGGAGAAGGGGGATCGGTGCTGTGCGGTCTTGCTCTCGATACGCTGGAGCAACTTCCTGTCCTCGATTAGGGGTGGCCTCCGGTGTTGAAGCAATGCATCGATGTAGAGCTTGCGCCTGTGCCCTTCCCGGTCATCTTCCTCGTCGGGGTCCAAGAGCCTGGCCATGTGCAACACCCCCCCTGGATGGGGTCGATATTTAAATGGCCTTTGTGGTAGATATAGATTCGTCCCTCCGGGAGGTTGCGCTCCGGGCAGCGGGCTCAGTCCTGCTCCACGACCCTGGTAGGTCCCGGGCTGTAAACATGGTTCTTGACCGCGATGAAGTCATCGTAGGTGAACAGCAGCACCTTGGGGTCCCTCTCGATGGCCTCCTGCTCCCAGAGGCTGCTCGTCCTCCTGTTGAGGTAGGTCTCGAAGTCCCGGTAGCTCCGGGTGGCCACCATCTCGACCCCCTCCCGGTCGGAGTCGGCCTTGAAGACGATGGGTAACCGGTCGTACATCTCCGCGAGGGCGGAGGACCGGGCCTTGACGGTGCTGGTGGGGGTGTAGGTCGTGTGGACCAGGGCCATCATCTCGAAGCCAAGCAGGTCCAGGTTGGGGACCCTCAGGGTGAAGAAAAGGTCCAGGTCCGAGAAGCGCTTTCGCATCTTGGTCACGCTCTGGCGTGTCACGTCGATGCGCTTCGAGATGCTCGAATCCAGAAGGTCCGGGTTCTGGATCAGCCCCCGCAGCACCTTGCGCTCGATACGGGAGAGCTTGTGCGATTGGATGGTGCCGTACTCACCGTTATGCAGGC